>NZ_CDROCK010000030.1:0-84870 GCF_977020205.1 Pseudomonas sp. AIG
CAAGTATCCGATCAAAAATAAAAATGCCAGTCAGCTTAACTGACTGGCATTAGCCCTTTCGGGGCTCCCTTTTTTACAGCTGCAAGCTTCAAGCTGAAAGCCTCAAGTCAAAGCAAAAGCGAACATCACTTGCCGCTTGTAACTTGAGGCTTGTAGCTGTTCTTAGAAAAGAACGCGGCTACGGATGGTGCCGTTGATGTGCTGCAGCTTTTCTTGCGCCAGGTCCGAGTACTCGGCGTCGACGTCGATCACCACGTAGCCCACCTTCTCGTTGGTCTGCAGGAACTGACCGGAGATGTTGATGCCGTTTTCGGCGAAGACCTTGTTGATCTCGCTCATCACACCCGGGATGTTCTCGTGGATGTGCAGCAGGCGGTGCTTGCCAGGGTGAGCCGGCAGGGCCACTTCCGGGAAGTTCACCGACGATACCGAAGTACCGTTGTCGCTGTACTTGACCAGTTTCTCTGCCACTTCCAGACCGATGTTGGCTTGCGCTTCAGCGGTCGAACCGCCGATGTGCGGGGTCAGGATCACGTTGTCGAGGCCACGCAGCGGGCTTTCGAACTCTTCGTCGTTGGAGCGTGGCTCCACCGGGAACACGTCGATGGCCGCGCCGATCAGGTGCTTGTCCTTGATCGCGTCCGCCAGAGCGTCCAGTTCAACCACGGTGCCGCGCGCCGCGTTGATCAGGATGCCGCCCTTCTTGATGGCGCGGATTTCCTTCTCGCCGATCATCCACTGGGTCGCAGCGGTTTCCGGAACGTGCAGGGTGACGATGTCGGACATGCCCAGCAGTTCGGTCAGGCTGCCGATCTGAGTAGCGTTGCCCAGTGGCAGCTTGGTCACGGTGTCGTAGAAATACACCTGCATGCCCAGACCTTCAGCCAGCACCGACAGCTGCGTACCGATCGAGCCGTAGCCGACGATGCCGAGTTTCTTGCCACGGATCTCGAAGGAGTTGGCTGCGGATTTGATCCAGCCGCCACGGTGGCAGGAAGCGTTTTTCTCCGGGATGCCGCGCAGCAGCAGGATCGCTTCGGCCAGCACCAGCTCGGCAACGGAGCGGGTGTTGGAGTACGGCGCGTTGAACACGGCGATACCGCGCTCGCGGGCAGCACTCAGGTCAACCTGGTTGGTGCCGATGCAGAAACAGCCGACCGCAACCAGCTTCTTCGCGTGATCGAAGATCTCTTCGGTCAGTTGGGTGCGCGAACGAATGCCGATGAAGTGAGCGTCAGCGATCTTTTCCTTGAGCTGGGCTTCCGGCAAGGAACCTGTCAGGTATTCGATGCTGGTGTAGCCCGCCGCCTTGAGGACGTCGACAGCCGATTGGTGGACGCCTTCGAGAAGAAGGAACTTGATCTTGCTCTTATCGAGAGAAGTCTTGCTCATCTGCGTAAACCTGTATCCCGGAGAAAAATGGCAGGGAGGGGCGCAGCCTGGAGCTGACCCAAACGGCAGGAAAGCCGTTACCGCAGATCTGGCCTAGGGCACTGTCCTGCGGGGTCGATATGCTAGCATAGCCTCCCCGCTAAACACTCATTCCTGCGACGTGAAGCGTTCTCAGGATGACCATGAATTGTTCGAGAGTTCTGTCGATGACCAATCCTGCCCTGATTGATGAACTGAAGACCCTGGTCGAGCCTGGCAAGGTCCTGACCGACGCCGACTCCCTGAATGCGTACGGCAAGGATTGGACTAAGCACTTCGCCCCGGCGCCCAGCGCCATCGTGTTTCCCAAGACCATCGAGCAGGTGCAGGCCGTGGTCCGCTGGGCCAACACGCACAAGGTTGCGCTGGTGCCATCGGGCGGGCGCACCGGGCTTTCCGCTGCTGCGGTGGCGGCGAATGGCGAAGTGGTCGTCTCGTTCGATTACATGAATCAGATTCTCGACGTGAACCTCACCGATCGCACCGCCGTTTGTCAGCCGGGCGTGGTCACCGAGCATTTGCAGAACGTCGCCGAAGAGAAAGGCCTGTATTACCCGGTCGACTTCGCTTCGGCAGGTTCCAGCCAGATTGGCGGCAATATCGGCACCAATGCCGGCGGGATCAAGGTGATTCGCTACGGCATGACCCGCAACTGGGTGGCCGGCATGAAAGTCGTCACCGGCAAGGGTGACGTGCTCGAACTGAACAAAGACTTGATCAAGAACGCCACCGGTTACGACCTGCGTCAGCTGTTCATCGGCGCTGAAGGCACCCTTGGCTTCGTTGTCGAAGCGACCATGCGTCTCGATCGTGCGCCGAAGAACCTCACCGCGATGGTCCTCGGCACCGCCGATTTCGACTCGATCATGCCGGTGCTGCACGCCTTCCAGGGCAAGCTCGACCTGACCGCGTTCGAATTCTTCTCCGACAAGGCCCTGGCCAAAGTCATGGGCCGTGGCGACGTACCGGCGCCGTTCGACACCGATTGCCCGTTCTACGCGTTGCTGGAATTCGAAGCGACCACCGAAGAAGTGGCCAACAGCGCACTCGAAACCTTCGAGCACTGCGTCGAGCAGGGCTGGGTGCTGGACGGCGTGATGAGCCAGAGCGAAACCCAGCTGCAGAATCTGTGGAAACTGCGCGAGTACATCTCCGAAACCATCTCGCACTGGACGCCGTACAAGAACGACATCTCGGTCACCGTGTCGAAAGTGCCGGCATTCCTGAAGGAAATCGACGCGATCGTCGGCGAACATTATCCGGACTTCGAAATTGTCTGGTTCGGCCACATAGGCGACGGCAACCTGCACTTGAACATCCTCAAGCCGGATAACCTGAGCAAGGACGAGTTCTTCGCCAAGTGCGCGACCGTCAACAAGTGGGTGTTCGAAACCGTCGAGAAGTACAACGGTTCGATTTCTGCCGAGCACGGCGTCGGCATGACCAAGCGTGATTACTTGACCTACAGCCGTTCGCCGGTTGAGATCGAGTACATGAAAGCAGTGAAAGCGGTGTTCGACCCGAACGGCATCATGAACCCGGGCAAGATTTTCGCGGTTTGATCGGCAATCTTTGATGAATCAATGAAGGCAGGAGTCGGTAAATGAGCTATCAGCACCAGTACGTCGACGGCACGCGCATCCACTTCCCGATCGGGAAAGTCGTGTGCATTGGCCGTAATTACGCCGAACACGCCAAGGAACTGGACAACCCGGTGCCTACCGAGCCGTTGCTGTTCATCAAGCCGGGCAGTTGCGTGGTTGAGCTGGAAGGCGGTTTCGCCATTCCGACCGAGCGCGGTTCGGTGCACTACGAAGCGGAAATCGCCGTGTTGATCGGCAAACCGTTGTCGACCAAGCCGAGCCGTGAAGAAGTGCTCGACGCCATCTCCGGTTTTGCCCCGGCACTGGATCTGACCCTGCGCGACAAACAGGCCGAGCTGAAAGCCAAGGGTCTGCCGTGGGAAATCGCCAAGTCGTTCGACGGCGCGGCGGTGATCGCTCCGTTTGTGGTCGGCAGCACCTTTGCTGACCTGACCGACATCGGCATTCGCCTGACCATCAACGGCGAAGTCCGTCAGGACGGCAACAGCAGCGCGATGCTCAACCCGATCGTGCCGATGATCCAGCACATGGCCGGCTGCTTCTCGCTGCAGGCCGGTGACGTGATCCTGACTGGCACGCCGGTGGGCGTTGGCCCACTGAACGTTGGTGACGACATCGTTCTCGAACTGGTCGGTGCAAGCAGTTTCACCAGCAGCGTGCGCTGATTTAACGCGGTCCCCTTGTAGGAGTGAGCCTGCTCGCGATAGCGGTCTGTCAGTCAACGATTGTTTCGACTGACCTGACGCCATCGCGAGCAGGCTCACTCCTACAGGGTTTTGTGATCTCTCCCACAATGGCGCAGGGCAATCCCGCCATTTGCCGTTTTTTTCACATCCTGTACGGATAATTCCTCTCATTCTGGCGTCTGAGCCGGCCTCTTTGTGCTATTACCCTTAGCCTGAATTTTCGGAACGCGTCCCTCGATGTCATCTCAAACTCAGCTCAAACCCACCCGCCGTTCACGTTTCGCCCTGCGCTGGTATGTCTGGCTCTTGCTGGTGGTTGCCGCCGCTTACGCCTTGGCGTTTGCCATGCATTGGGATGATCGCGGGGTGCTTTGGCTGCAGGAACGCTTCGAAAGCCAGGCCGAGCAGAAAGAAAGCATCTGGCTGCCGGACTATCGGGTGGTGATCGATGCCAAGCCGCTGACGGGCATGGAGAAGGACGAGGCCTCGGATCTGTCGTACAACCCGCAGACCAAAACGCTGTTTTCGGTGATGGGTAAAAACCCGTTCCTCGCCGAACTGACTTTACAGGGCGAGGTGCTGCGCAAAATGCCGCTGGTGGGCTGGAGCAACCCGGAAGGCCTGACCGTCATGGAAAACGGCTTGATGGCGATTGTCGATGAGCGCCAGCACATGCTGTCGATCGTCAAGGTCGACGCCAATACCCGCGAATTGAACATCGCCGACTTCCCCAAATACGATCTCGGCCCGTCGAAAGACCAGAACAAAGCCTTCGAAGCGATCACCTGGGACTCGCACAACCAGCAACTGCTGCTCGGTGAAGAGCGTCCGCCGGCGCTGTTCACCTGGAAGAGCGACGGCAGCCAGACCCTCAAGGGCGACAAGCAAAAACTCGCCAGTGATGAGCTGGATATTCGCAACCTCTCGGCCTTGGCGATCGATCCGCGCACGCGTCACACACTGGTGCTGTCCGCCGATTCGCACCTGCTGCTGGAGCTGGACGAGAAGGGCGAGCAAGTCAGCTTCATGACCCTGCTTGGCGGCTTCAACGGTTTGAAGAACACCATCCCCCGCGCCGAAGGCGTGACCATGGACGAGGCGGGCACGCTGTATATGGTCAGCGAGCCGAACCTGTTTTATCGCTTCGAAAAACAGAGGTAGTGCCTCTGTGAAGGAGCTGCCGAAGGTTCGGGCCGCGTTCGGACGATCTTTTGACTGTGGGACGCAGAGCGTCCCCGGCTGCATTCCCACGCAGAGCGTGGGAACGATCAGATCGCAGCCTGCGGCAGCTCCTACACGGGTTGTCTTGTGGTTTGAGGCAAGTGGCCATTAAGCTTCAGTTCAGACAGGCGTGATATTTCATCCGCCTGTTTTGATCCAGAGCCCACCCGAATGCGTCGACTTGCCCGTCCCAAGCCCCTGATGATCATCCTGTCGGTGATTGCCCTGATCGCGTTGCTTGCGATCGGCCAATACATGCGTCTGTTCGAGCGCGCCTGGTTCAATCTGCACACGTTGTGGCAACCGCAGAGTAGCGAGTCGATTGGGCTGGATCAGTATCGCGTCGAGATCGAGGCGCGGGTCATCGAGGGTCTGGACGATGATGTCTCGGCGCTGACCTTCGATCCGGTGCGCAAAAGCCTGTTCACCGTGACCAACAAGAATTCCGAACTGATCGAACTGTCGCTCGAAGGCAAGATCCTGCGGCGCATCGCCCTGATTGGGTTTGGTGATCCGGAAGCGGTCGAGTACATCAGCGCCGACACTTACGTGATCACTGACGAACGTCAGCAGCGGTTGATCAAGATTCACCTGGAAGCAGACACCACATTCCTCGACGCGGCGGACGCCGAGCAGATGACCCTCGGCGTGCATATGGCCAGCAACAAAGGTTTTGAAGGCCTGGCGTATGACTCGGTGGGCAAGCGTCTGTTTGTCGCGAAAGAACGTAATCCGATGCTGATCTACGAAGTGCACGGCTTTCCCCATTTCAATCCGGAGAAGTCTTACGCCGTGCATGTGATCAACGATCCCAAGCGCGATGCCGGGATGTTCGTGCGCGATCTGTCGAGCCTGCAATACGACGAGCGCAGCGGCCATTTGCTGGCGCTGTCGGATGAGTCGCGATTGATTCTGGAGCTGGATGTCGACGGGCGCCCGTTGAGCACCATGTCCATCAGCGGTGGCAGACAAGGTTTGAAGAAAACCGTGCCGCAGGCCGAAGGCATTGCCATGGATGATGACGGGACGTTGTACCTGGTGAGTGAGCCGAACCTGTTCTACGTCTTCAAAAAACCAACGCCGAACTAACCAACACCACAAAACCATTGTAGGAGTGAGCCTGCTCGCGATAGCGGTGTGTCAGTCGACATTAATATCAACTGACACACCGCTATCGCGAGCAGGCTCACTCCTACAGGTTCATTTGTCTGCCCATAAATTTCGGGCAGCCTGGGCTTACTCAGCCTTCAGGGTCTTCACGCCTTCGCTAGTGCCCAGCAATAACAGGTCCGCCGGACGCGCCGCGAACAAGCCGTTGGTGACCACGCCGACGATCGCATTGATCTGCGCTTCCAGCTCCACCGGGTTGGTGATCTGCAGGTTGAACACATCCAGAATGATGTTGCCGTTATCGGTCAGCACGCCTTCGCGGTACACCGGGTCGCCGCCCAGTTTCACCAATTGACGCGCGACGTGGCTGCGGGCCATCGGGATCACTTCGACTGGCAGCGGGAATTCGCCCAACACTGGCACCAGTTTGCTGGCGTCGGCGATGCAGATGAAGGTCTTGGCCACGGCCGCGACTATCTTCTCGCGGGTCAGGGCCGCGCCGCCACCCTTGATCAGGTTCAGGTGCGCGTCGCTTTCGTCGGCGCCATCGACGTAGAACTCCAGGTCGCTGACGGTGTTCAGCTCATACACCGGAATCCCGTGGCCCTTGAGGCGTGCGGCGGTGGCTTCGGAGCTGGCGACCGCGCCATCGAACGCGCCTTTGTGCCGGGCCAGGGCGTCGATGAAGCAGTTGGCAGTGGAGCCGGTGCCGACCCCGACGATGCTCTTGTCGTCGAGTTTCGGAAGGATGAAGTCGACGGCGGCCTGAGCCACTGCTTGTTTGAGTTGTTCCTGGGTCATGCGGGCTCCGGAAGCGGGCAAGGTGAGAACGGAAAGGCCGGCATTATAGCCGCAAGCGTGGCTAAAACCTCTGGATTCGTGTGGTCGTGCGGGCAAAAGCCGGGTTAGACTCCTCGGTCCCGCTCAACCGCTCAGTGATGCTTTCCGATGCTCGAACAGTACGTCAAAAAGATCCTCACCTCGCGCGTTTATGACGTTGCCGTAGAAACCCCGCTGCAGAACGCTCGCCAGCTCTCCGAGCGGCTGGGCAACGACATTTGGCTCAAGCGCGAAGACTTGCAGCCAGTGTTCTCGTTCAAGATTCGCGGCGCCTACAACAAGCTGACGCAACTGAGCGATGAAGAGCGCGCCCGTGGCGTGGTCACCGCATCGGCGGGCAACCATGCGCAGGGCTTGGCCCTGGCGGCGAAAGTGCTGGGCGTGAAAGCGACCATCGTCATGCCCAAGACCACCCCCGAGATCAAAGTCGAAGGCGTGCGTTCGCGCGGCGGCAAAGTGGTGCTGCACGGTGATTCGTTCCCGGAAGCCCTGGCCTACTCGCTGAAACTGGTTGATGAAAAAGGCTACGTCTACATCCACCCGTATGACGATCCGCACACCATCGCCGGGCAGGGCACCGTGGCCATGGAAATTCTGCGCCAGCACCCGCAGCCGCTGGACGCGATCTTCGTGCCGGTCGGTGGCGGCGGTCTGATCGCCGGTATCGCCGCGTACGTGAAATACCTGCGTCCGGACATCAAAGTCATCGGCGTCGAGCCGGACGACTCCAACTGCCTGCAAGCGGCGATGGCTGCGGGTGAGCGCGTGGTGCTGCCGACCGTGGGGATCTTTGCTGATGGCGTGGCGGTGGCGCAGATCGGTCAGCACACCTTCGACATCTGCAAAGACTACGTCGATGAAGTGATCACCGTCAGCACTGACGAGATCTGTGCAGCAATTAAGGATATCTACGACGATACCCGCTCGATCACCGAACCTGCCGGCGCGTTGGGCGTGGCCGGGATCAAGAAGTACGTCGAACTGCGCGGCGTCAGTGGCCAGACCTTCGTCGCCATCGACTCTGGCGCCAACGTCAACTTCGACCGCTTGCGCCACGTTGCCGAGCGCGCCGAACTGGGCGAGGGTCGCGAAGCGATCATCGCCGTGACCATCCCCGAGAAGGCCGGCAGCTTCAAGGCGTTCTGCGAAGCCATCGGCAAGCGCCAGATCACCGAATTCAACTACCGCTACAACACCGGCAGCGAAGCACACATCTTCGTTGGCGTGCAGACTCACCCGGAAAATGACCCGCGCAGTGCGCTGCTCGCGAGCCTCACCGAACAAGGCTTCCCGGTGCTCGACCTGACCGACAACGAACTGGCCAAACTGCACATCCGCCACATGGTCGGCGGCCACGCGGCGCACGTGATTGACGAAGTGGTATTCCGCTTCGAGTTCCCGGAGCGTCCGGGCGCGCTGTTCAACTTCCTTAATAAGCTGGGCGGGCGCTGGAACATCTCGATGTTCCACTACCGTAACCATGGCGCGGCCGATGGCCGCGTGGTCGCGGGCCTGCAGGTGCCGCACGATGAGCGTCATCTGGTACCGGCGGCGCTTGCGGAAATCGGTTACCCGTATTGGGATGAAAGCGAGAACCCGGCCTATCAGCTGTTTCTTGGCTGAGCGGCTACGCTAAGGGGCATGGCCCAAGGAAGAGAAATTCATGGAAACCCTGACCACCCTGAAAGTCCTTCACGTCGCGGCGACCGTGGTCATACTCGCGAGCGGGCTGGGGCTTGCCGCTCTGACCTGGCGTAATCGCAGCGAAGGGTCGGCCAGTACGATGCAGCGTCCCTGGCTGTTTGTCTGGTGTTTGATGCTGATCGGTATGCTCAGCATGCCTTTCACCGGCTGGTGGCTGGTGCACCTGATTGGCTGGCCATTGGGGCAGTTGTGGATTCTGGGGTCCAGTGTGATCTATGCCGTGGCCACGTTGAGTGCAGTGTGGCTGTTGGTGCGGCTTAATCGGCTGTGGACAACGGGGGTTGGCAACTGGAAATTCAATTTGGCCCTGGCGATTGTCAGCGGCGTCGGGTTTCTCGCCATTGCCGGGTTGATGGGGGCCAAGCCTGTCTAGGGCTTGAGACCGGGTAGACCCAATCGCGAGCAGGCTCACTCCTACATTGGAATGCGTTCCCCTGTAGGAGTGAGCCTGCTCGCGATAGCGATTTCAGTCGCGCAGAGTAATGACCGGCCAACCACGCTTCTCGGCCTCGGCACGCAGATTCGGATCCGGATCGACAGCCACCGGATTCGCCACCTGCTCCAGCAACGGCAAGTCATTCATCGAATCGCTATAGAAATAGCTGTCGTCCAGCGAGTACCCGGTCTCTTCCAGCCAGCGGTTCAGGCGCGTCACCTTGCCCTCGCGAAAGCACGGAATATCAGTACTGCGCCCGCTGTAACGGCCATCGACCATTTCGCACTCGGTAGCGATCAGCGTCTCAACGCCAAGACGCACAGCAATCGGCGCGGTAACGAAGCGGTTGGTCGCGGTGATGATCACCAGTTTGTCACCGGCATCGCGGTGCTTTTTCAGCAATTCCAGCGCCTGCGGCAGCACGATTGGCTCGATGCAGTCGCGCATGTAATCGTTGTGCCATTGATCGAGCACGGCCATTTCGGTGCGGCCGAGGATCTCCAGGCAAAAGTTCAGGTACGCGGCGTTATCCAGTTTGCCGGCCAGGTAATCCTGATAGAACTCGTCGTTGCGTGCTTTGTACGCAATCGGGTCGAGGAAGCCGCGTTCACACAGATAGTCGCCCCAGGCGTGATCGCTGTCGCCGCCCAGAAGGGTGTTGTCCAAATCGAAGAGTGCCAGGCGCATTGCAGTTACCCGCTGATAAGTCTGTAAAAAGGCGACAAGAATACGGTCTTTTCACAAGAGTGCACATAAGGTAGGAAGCTTCGTTGCCGCCTTATCAACCTTTGTGGAACAATGCGGCGACATGCGTTTGCGAGGTTGTTGCCGTGATCGACCCCGATGGTTTCCGCCCCAATGTCGGGATCATTCTGACGAATGACGCCGGCCAGGTGCTATGGGCTCGCCGTATCAATCAAGATGCCTGGCAGTTTCCGCAAGGGGGAATCAACCCTGAAGAGACGCCGGAAGACGCCTTGTACCGCGAGCTGAACGAAGAAGTTGGCCTGGAACGTGAAGATGTTGAAATACTGGCCTGTACTCGGGGCTGGTTGCGCTATCGTTTGCCGCAACGTCTGGTGCGTACGCACAGCCAACCGCTGTGCATCGGCCAGAAACAGAAATGGTTTCTCCTGCGCCTGATCTCCAACGAGCAGCGGGTGCGGATGGATTTGACCGGTAAACCGGAGTTCGATGGCTGGCGCTGGGTCAGCTATTGGTATCCGTTGGGCCAGGTGGTGACATTCAAGCGCGAGGTGTATCGCCGCGCCCTCAAAGAGCTTGCCCCGCGCCTTTTAGCGCGCGACTGACGACGGAGTTCGACCCCGAGCCATGCTCAATACGCTGCGCAAGATCGTCCAGGAAGTTAACTCCGCCAAGGATCTCAAGGCGGCGTTGGGGATTATTGTGTTGCGCGTCAAAGAGGCCATGGGCAGCCAGGTCTGCTCGGTCTACCTGCTTGATCCCGAGACCAACCGCTTCGTCCTGATGGCCACCGAGGGCTTGAACAAGCGCTCGATCGGCAAGGTCAGCATGGCACCCAACGAAGGTCTGGTCGGTCTGGTCGGCACGCGTGAAGAACCCCTGAACCTCGAAAACGCTGCGGATCACCCGCGCTACCGTTACTTCGCCGAAACCGGTGAAGAGCGATATGCCTCGTTCCTCGGCGCACCGATCATTCACCACCGCCGCGTCGTCGGCGTGTTGGTCATCCAGCAAAAAGAACGCCGCCAGTTTGATGAAGGTGAAGAAGCCTTCCTCGTGACCATGAGCGCGCAACTCGCCGGGGTTATCGCCCACGCCGAGGCCACCGGTTCGATCCGCGGCCTGGGCCGTCAGGGCAAAGGTATTCAGGAAGCCAAGTTCGTCGGCGTGCCGGGTTCGCCGGGTGCGGCGGTCGGTACGGCGGTGGTCATGCTGCCGCCGGCCGATCTCGACGTGGTGCCGGACAAAAACATCACCGACATCAACGCTGAGCTGGCGCTGTTCAAGACCGCCATCGAAGGCGTGCGCGCCGACATGCGCGCGTTGTCCGCCAAGCTGGCGACGCAGCTGCGCCCGGAAGAGCGCGCGCTGTTCGACGTCTACCTGATGATGCTTGACGATGCCTCGCTGGGCAGCGAAATCACCACCGTGATCAAGACCGGCCAGTGGGCCCAGGGCGCGCTGCGTCAGGTGGTCACCGAGCACGTCAACCGTTTCGAACTGATGGACGACGCCTACCTGCGGGAGCGTGCCTCGGACGTCAAAGACCTCGGTCGCCGTTTGCTCGCCTACTTGCAGGAAGAGCGTCAGCAGAATCTGGTCTACCCGGAAAAAACCATTCTGGTCAGCGAAGAACTGACGCCGGCGATGCTCGGCGAGGTGCCGGAAGGTACGCTGGTCGGTCTGGTCTCGGTACTCGGTTCGGGCAACTCCCACGTGGCGATCCTTGCCCGAGCGATGGGTATTCCGACGGTGATGGGTCTGGTCGACCTGCCGTACGCCAAGGTCGACGGCATCGAAATGATCGTCGACGGCACACGCGGCGAGGTCTATACCAACCCGAGCGAAGTGCTGCGCAAGCAGTTCGCCGAAGTCGTCGAAGAAGAGAAACAACTGGCGCTGGGCCTCGACACCCTGCGCGACCTGCCGTGCGTGACCCTCGATGGCCACCGCATGCCGCTGTGGGTCAACACCGGCCTGCTGGCCGATGTGGCGCGGGCGCAGAAGCGTGGCGCCGAAGGTGTCGGCCTGTACCGCACCGAAGTGCCGTTCATGATCAACCAGCGCTTCCCGAGCGAGAAGGAACAACTGGCGATCTACCGCGAGCAGCTCGCCGCGTTCCACCCGCAACCGGTGACCATGCGCAGCCTCGACATCGGCGGTGACAAGTCGCTGTCGTACTTCCCGATCAAGGAAGACAACCCGTTCCTCGGCTGGCGCGGCATTCGCGTCACCCTCGACCATCCGGAAATCTTCCTGGTGCAGACCCGCGCGATGCTCAAGGCCAGCGAAGGCCTGAACAACCTGCGGATTCTGCTGCCGATGATCTCCGGCACCCACGAACTCGAAGAAGCTTTGCACCTGATCCACCGCGCCTGGGGCGAAGTGCGCGACGAAGGCACCGATGTGCCGATGCCGCCCATTGGCGTGATGATCGAAATTCCGGCGGCGGTGTATCAGACCAAGGAACTGGCGCGGATGGTCGACTTCCTGTCCGTCGGCTCCAACGACTTGACCCAATATTTGCTGGCGGTCGATCGCAACAACCCACGGGTAGCCGACCTTTACGATTATCTGCACCCGGCGGTGCTGCAAGCGCTGCAAACCGTGGTACGCGATGCGCATGCGGAAGGCAAACCGGTGAGTATCTGTGGCGAGATGGCCGGTGATCCGGCGGCGGCAGTGCTGTTGATGGCGATGGGTTTCGACAGCCTGTCGATGAACGCCACCAACTTGCCGAAGGTGAAGTGGATGTTGCGTCAGGTCAATCTGAGCAAGGCCAAGGAATTGTTGGCGGAGCTGATGACCATTGATAACCCGCAAGTGATCCACAGTTCGCTGCAATTGGCGCTGAAGAACCTTGGGTTGTCGAAGATGAATCCGCCGGCGGTCGTCAAAGCCCTCTGAAGATCAAAAGCCCCTCACCCTAACCCTCTCCCAGAGGGAGAGGGGACTGATCCGGGGATGCTGCAGACTTACGCCGACCTGAAAGGGCTGTGCTGAATCCATAATCGAAGCGCACCGACCTGATAGTGCTGTGCCGAATCCATAATCGACGCGGTTTCTCAGGTCGATGTATGGCTCAAGACACCTCGGTCGGCCCCCTCTCCCTACGGGCGGTCCGACGTTTCGGGAGGGCTGGGGTGAGGGTCTGCTCTTAAGCTGTTATCTCCACTTCGCCCAAATGCCCGCCATACGGCCCGAAACTGCGCTCGACCATCCGCCGCGACCCATCCGCCTGAACGATCAACGCCGTACTCGCCCGCGTCCCGTAACTCTGGCTGGCAATAAACACACTCGACAACAATGACTCCGTCGCCAGACCCACCCCGGTATCCGGCAATTCCACATCCGGCGCGGTCTGCGCATCACTCAACAGCGCCAGCAACCGCTGAGGCTGCGGATCCTCCAGCACCGCGCTCAACGCAGCCTTGGCCTTGAGCAACTTCGGCCACGGCGTATCCAGCCCGGCATTCGACAGTCCGTAAACACCTGGCTCCAGCATCACCGGTTCCGACATCCGCGCATTGAAGTGCCAAAGCTCATGACTGTTGCCGAGCAACAGATTAAACCCGGCATATTCCGCCGAACGCCCGACCACATCGCTCAAATAATCATCAATCGACGCATCACCGGTGAGAAACCGCGCCACCAACTCCCCTCGCGACTTGCGCGCTGGCGGCTGATGCGGATCACGGATATTGGTCAACGCAGCAAAGCGGCCGCTGGCGCCAATCCCCAGCCAGGTCCCACCGGCCTCAAGATCACGCCCGGCATACACATGCGGCGCTTCCGGCCACTGCGCCAGCGGCAGACTCGGCCGGGCATAGAATTCGTCGCGGTTGGCCGCGACGATCAGCGGCTGGGCATGGCCCGGGCGCCAGGCGAAAACAATCAGGCACATAAGGTGGTCCTTGTGTGTTTTTTGCTCACTCTACGCATCCAGCGTCCGTGCATCCATCGCCAGTGGAGCAGAAGGCTATGCATCCGTTACCATGCCGCTCCGGTTTTGCGGATGCGGTCTGGGGAGACGGTCATGGAATTTCTGCTCTATCTGGCGCTGGGCGCCTGTGCGGGCGTGCTGGCCGGGCTGTTTGGCGTCGGCGGCGGGATCATTATCGTGCCGGTGCTGGTGTTCAGTTTCACCCTGCAGGGCTTTGATCAGTCGATCCTCACCCATCTGGCGGTCGGGACGTCGCTGGCGACGATTATTTTCACCTCGGTCAACGCCGTGCGTGAACATCATCGACGAGGCGCGGTGCGCTGGCCGATCTTCATGTGGATGGCCGTTGGCATTCTGCTCGGTGCAGGTTTCGGCGCGCTGACCGCTGAGGCGATCTCCGGCCCGCACTTGCAAAAGATCATCGGCGTGTTTGCCTTGATCATCTCGGTGCAACTGGCGCTGGACATCAAACCCAAGGCCAGCCGAACGGTGCCGGGCAAACTCGGTCTGACCGTGGCCGGCAGCATCATCGGTTGGGCTTCGGCGATTTTTGGCGTCGGCGGGGGCTCTTTGACCGTGCCGTTCCTGACCTGGCGCAGCGTGCCGATGCAGCAAGCCGTGGCGACTTCCTCAGCCTGCGGCCTGCCGATTGCCTTGGTCAGTGCATTAAGTTTCATGATTCTGGGGTGGCACGATCCGTTGTTGCCACCGCATAGTCTCGGTTTTGTGTATTTGCCGGCGCTGCTGGGCATCGCCCTGACCAGCATGGTTTTCGCCCGCATCGGCGCGCGCTTGGCGCACAGGTTGTCGCCGCGCTTGCTGAAACGGCTGTTCGCCGCTTTGCTGTTCAGCGTGGGTCTGAGCTTCCTGCTTTAACCGCGTCGCAATCCTGGCTTAATCCTGAGGTGGCAGCGTCGCCCGGGAATTTTGGTTTCAACTCTAACGAGGAGTCGCAATGCTGCCTTACCCGCAGATCGACCCGGTGGCCCTGGCCATCGGTCCGCTGAAAATCCACTGGTACGGTCTGATGTACCTGATCGGCATCGGCGGTGCGTGGCTGCTGGCGTCGCGCCGGCTCAACCGTTTCGACCCGACCTGGAGCAAGGAGAAACTCTCCGATCTGATCTTCTGGCTGTCGATGGGCGTGATCGTCGGCGGACGTCTGGGCTATGTGCTGTTCTACGATCTGAGCGCGTATCTGGCCAACCCGACGCTGATTTTCGAAGTGTGGAAGGGCGGCATGTCGTTCCACGGCGGCTTTATCGGGGTGATGTTGGCCGCGTTGTGGTTCGGCAAGCGCAACGGCAAGTCGTTTTTCCAGCTGATGGACTTCGTCGCGCCAATGGTGCCGATCGGTCTGGGCGCCGGGCGTATCGGTAACTTCATCAACGCCGAGTTGTGGGGCAAAGCCACTGACGTGCCGTGGGCCATGGTCTTCCCGCCGTTCAGCGATCCGGCGCAACTGCCGCGTCACCCGTCGCAGCTGTATCAGTTCGCGCTGGAAGGCGTGGCGCTGTTCCTGATCCTGTGGATTTTCTCGCGCAAGCCGCGTCCGACCATGGCCGTTTCCGGCATGTTCGCGCTGTTCTACGGCATCTTCCGTTTCATCGTCGAATTCGTTCGCGTACCGGATGCGCAACTGGGCTATCTGGCCTGGAACTGGCTGACCATGGGCCAGGTGCTCTGCGTGCCGATGATCGTCGGCGGGCTGTTCCTGATCTGGCTGGCCTATCGTCGCGCGCCGGCAGCACCGCTCGCACCGACGGCTTAAACTACGAACCCCGGCGCGCGACGCCGGGGCTCAAAGGACACAGGTAACTCATGAAGCAATATCTCGAACTGGTCTCGCACGTCATTCAGAACGGCAGCAAACAGGCCAACCGCACCGGCATCAACACCATCAGCTTCCCGGGTGCGATGCTGCGTTTCGATCTGCAGGAAGGTTTTCCGGCGATCACCACGCGCAAAATGGCCTTCAAATCGGCCATCGGCGAGATGTGCGGTTTTCTCCGTGGCGTCAACAATGCCGCTGAATTCCGCGCGCTGGGCTGCAAGGTCTGGGACCAGAACGCCAACGAAAACGCGCAGTGGCTGGCCAACCCGTTCCGTCAGGGCGACGACGACCTCGGCGAAATCTACGGCGTGCAATGGCGCAAATGGCCGGCGTACAAGCAGATCCCGCTGAGCAACAGCGCCGCCATCGAACAAACCTTGAGCAACGGCTACAAGCAGATCGCTCAGGGCGAAGAAGACGGCCAGGCTTACGTGGTGTTGTACAAAGCCATCGATCAGGTGCGCCAGTGCGTCGACACGATCATCAACGATCCGGGCAGCCGCCGTATTCTGTTCCACGGCTGGAACGTTGCTCAGCTGGATGAAATGGCCCTGCCGCCGTGCCATCTGCTGTACCAGTTCCACCCGAATGTCGAGACCAAGGAAATTTCCCTGACCCTCTACATCCGCTCCAACGATCTGGGTCTGGGCACACCGTTCAACCTCACCGAAGGCGCCGCGCTGCTGAGCCTGATCGGTCGCCTGACCGGTTACACGCCGCGCTGGTTCACCTATTTCATCGGTGATGCGCACGTCTACGAGAACCATCTGGACATGCTCAACGAACAGCTCAAACGCGAGCCGTTTGCCATGCCTAAGCTGAAGATCTCCGATCGTGTGCCGGAGTTTGCCAAGACTGGCGTGTACCAGCCGGAATGGCTGGAACTGGTCGAGCCGAGCGATTTCTCGCTGGAAGGCTATGAGCACCACGCGCCAATGACCGCACCAATGGCGGTCTAGTCAGCAGGATCGTTCCCACGCTCTGCGTGGGAATGAATCCCGTGACGCTCCGCGTCACTTAGGACGCGGAGCGTCCATGGCGGCATTCCCACGCGGAGCATGGGAACGAGCGCCAACGTCAGTGGCCGTGGCTGCGGCCTACATGGGAGTGCTCCACTTCCGTCGCGACAACCCCGCCACTCACTTCCAGCCGCTGCAAAATCCCGCATTGATCCGCCACCGGCCCTTCGCCACAACGTTGGCGCAGGTCGAGCAGTTGCGTCTGCAACGCCAATAACCCATCAATCCGCGCCTTCACATGCTGAATGTGTTCGTCGATCAGCGTATTCACGCTTTCACACTGATCCTGCGGGCTATCACGCATGGCCAGCAGGCTGCGGATTTCTTCGAGGGTCATGTCGAGGGTGCGGCAGTTGCGGATGAACGTCAGGCGTTCGGCGTGGGCCTGGGTGTAGACGCGGTAGTTGCCGTCGCTGCGGGCCGGCTCTGGCAGGAGGTTTTCGCGCTCGTAGTAGCGGATGGTTTCCACGGCGCAGTCGGTGAGTTTGGCCAGTTCTCCGATCTTCATGACGACAATCTCCAAAAGGGTGCTTGACCCTATAGTGGCTACAGGGTCTTTACTTGGCAACAGGCACCTTCATGGACGCGACCAGTGAGCGATTCCCAGCACACCCACAAGCCCGGCGACGGACACGACCACAGTCATAAATTGCAGCCTGTGCATAAGCATTCACAGGGCGGCGATTCCTGCTGCGGGTCGAAAGTCGCAGCACCGGCACCGGTTCATGCGCACGAAGATTCTTGCTGCTCGTCGAAAACCGCCGCGCCAGCGCTGGTGCAGTTGAGCGAGAAAACCAGCGCCGATGCGCGGCTGAGCAGCTTCCGCATCGAGGCAATGGACTGTCCGACCGAGCAGACGCTGATCCAGAACAAGCTCGGCAAACTCGCCGGTGTGCAGCAACTGGAATTCAACCTGATCAACCGCGTACTCGGCGTGACCCATAACCTGCCGGGCACCGAGCCGATCACCGAAGCGATCAAATCCCTCGGCATGCACGCCGAACCCTTGGAGGCGGGCGTCGACTCTCCGGCCCCGGTGCCAGTGAAAAAACACTGGTGGCCGTTGGCGCTGTCCGGTGTTGGCGCACTCGCTGCCGAAGTCATCCACTTCACCAACGCCGCGCCCACTTGGGTGGTGGCGATCATCGCGCTGGTGTCGATCCTCAGCGGTGGCCTAACCACCTATAAAAAGGGCTGGATCGCCCTGAAGAACCGCAACCTCAACATCAACGCGCTGATGAGCATCGCCGTCACCGGTGCGATCCTCATCGGCCAGTGGCCGGAAGCGGCGATGGTGATGTTCCTGTTCACCGTCGCCGAGCTGATCGAAGCGCGCTCGCTGGACCGTGCGCGAAATGCGATCAGCGGTTTGATGCAGATGACGCCGGAGCAAGCCACGGTGTTGCAGGCTGACGGCAGCTGGATTGAACAGGACGTGAAAAGCGTCGAACTCGGCGCCCGCGTGCGAGTGAAACCCGGCGAGCGCATTGCGCTGGACGGTGAAGTCGTCAGTGGCAGTTCAACCATCGATCAGGCGCCGATCACCGGCGAAAGCCTGCCGGTGGAAAAAACCATCGGCGACAAAGTCTTCGCCGGCACCATCAACCAGGCCGGGTCGCTGGAATACACGGTGACCGCAGCGGCGAACAACTCGACCCTGGCGCGCATCATCCATGCGGTTGAACAGGCTCAAGGTGCGCGCGCACCGACTCAACGCTTCGTCGATCAGTTCTCGAAAATCTACACGCCCGTAGTGTTCGTGTTTGCCTTGGCCGTGGCGATCATTCCGCCGCTGTTCATGGGCGCCGTGTGGTTCGACTGGATCTACCGCGCGCTGGTGTTGCTGGTGGTCGCGTGCCCATGTGCACTGGTGATTTCGACGCCGGTGACTATCGTCAGCGGCCTCGCCGCAGCGGCGCGCAAAGGCATTCTGGTCAAGGGTGGCGTGTACCTGGAGGGCGGTTTCAAGCTCGATTACCTGGCGCTGGATAAAACCGGCACGATCACCCACGGTAAGCCGGTGCAGACCGATTACTTGTCCCTCGATCCAACCGCCGATGCCACGGCCCCGGCAATCGCTGCGGCGTTGGCCGGCCGTTCCGATCACCCGGTGTCGCTGGCCATCGCCAACGCCGCTGTGGATAAAAACTTCGCCGCGCTGATTGTGGATAACTTCGAAGCGTTGGGCGGCCGTGGCGTCAAAGGCGAAATCAACGGCCAGACTTATCACTTGGGCAACCATCGTCTGGTCGAAGAACTGGGCCTGTGCTCGCCGGCACTGGAAGAAAAACTCTTCGCGCTGGAGAAACAGGGCAAATCCGTGGTGCTGCTGCTCGACAGTTCCGGCCCGCTGGCGCTGTTCGCGGTGGCCGACACCGTCAAGGAAACCAGCCGCGAAGCGATCCGTCAGTTGCATGAACTCGGGGTGAAAACCCTGATGCTCACTGGCGACAACGTCCACACCGCCCAGGCGATTGCCGCGCAGGTTGGCATCGACGAAGCGCGGGGCGACTTGCTGCCGACCGACAAACTGCAAGCCATCGAAGACCTTTATGCACAGGGTCGCCGAGTCGGCATGGTCGGCGACGGCATCAACGACGCGCCGGCACTGGCCCGCGCCGAGATTGGTTTCGCCATGGCCGCCGCCGGCACCGATACGGCGATCGAAACCGCCGATGTCGCCCTGATGGACGATGATCTGCGCAAGATCCCGGCGTTCATCAGCCTGTCGCGCAATACCGCGAGCATCCTGAAACAGAACATCGCGCTGGCGTTGGTGATCAAAGCTATCTTTCTTGCGGTAACCTTCGCCGGGCTCGCCACCATGTGGATGGCGGTGTTCGCCGACATGGGCGTGAGCCTGTTGGTGGTGTTCAACGGTTTGCGCCTGCTGCGCAAATAGAGTGAGGAAAGGTTGTGCTGAGTGCCGAGCTGAAAGCGTTTTACATGGTCGCCCGCCTGGGCAGCATCACGCTGGCGGCGAAAAAACTCGGCCTCAGCCAACCGACCGTGACCACGCAGATCCGCAATCTGGAAAGTCAGTATTCGGTGGAGTTGTTCTACCGTGGCGGCCGGCGTCTGAGCGTCAGCGACGAAGGCGCGCGGTTGCTGCCGATGGTCAAAACACTGTTGCAGCAGGAGGCCGACATCGAATTTTTCCTGCGCAACAGCGGTCAGGTGCAGGGCACGTTGCGCATCGCAGCGACCGCGCCGTATTACATCCTCGATCTGGTGAAGACCTTTCGCGAGCGTCTGCCGCAAGTGGAAGTGTCGGTGGAAATCGGCAACTCGCAGCAGGTGCTCGAAGCGCTGGAAGATTACCGGGTGGACATCGCCGCGTCATCGCAATTGCTCGATGACGCGCGGTTGATTCGCCGGGTGTTGGGCACGGATCCACTGGTGTTGGCGGTGCATCGCAATCATCCGCTGGCGGCGCAGGAGCATGTGGCGTTGAGTGCGCTGGCCGGGCACACGCTGTTGATGCGCGAGTCAGGCTCGACCACGCGGCGATTGACGGAGGAGTTGCTGGCGACTGCGGGGGTGAGTTTCGGGCCGTTGCTGGAGATTGGTAGCCGTGAGTCGATTCGGGAGGCGGTGTTGCGCAATATCGGCATCAGCATTATTGCGCGGCAGGAAGTGCCGCATGATCCGCAGTTGCGCGTGTTGACGATCGAGAATGCGCCGCAGATTCCTGAATATCTGTATTGCCTGAAAGAGAGGAAAGGCGCGCGGTTGCCGGCGGCGTTTCTTGGGTTGGCGCAGGAAATGTCCCCCGCGTAATGATCGTTCCCACGCTCCGCGTGGGAATGCCTCTACGGACGCTCCGCGTTCGGCTTTTGGGACGCAGAGCGTCCCGGGCAGCATTCCCACGCAGAGCGTGGGAACGATCTCTGGTGAACCAAAATCCCCGAATACCACTATCGGCCGTTTTTGCCTCGTTGCCACATGACGGACGCATTACAACTCTAGGATTGGCCTCATCTGCTTGATGAGGTCTGTCCATGAATCCTGCCATCGCAACTGCCCTGACCAACCCCGGTGCGCCGATGAAAGTGCGCGGCGTGCAGAAACGCTTCGGCGCGTTCACTGCGCTGGATAACGTCTCCCTCGACGTCGCCGCCGGTGAACTGGTGTGCCTGCTCGGCCCCTCGGGCTGCGGCAAAACCACGTTGCTGCGCTGCATCGCCGGGCTGGAGAAGCAGGACAGCGGCGAACTGTACCTCGGCGATCGCGACGTCTCGCACCTTGCCCCGCAGGCCCGCGACTACGGGATTCTGTTCCAGTCCTACGCGTTGTTTCCCAATCTGACCGTCGAAGCGAACATTGCCTACGGCCTCGCCGGCAGCGGTCGCGACGAAGTGCGCCGTCGCGTCGGGCAGATGCTCGAACTGGTCGGCCTCACCGGCAGCGAGAAAAAGCACCCCGGCCAATTGTCCGGCGGCCAACAACAACGCGTTGCTCTTGCTCGGGCCTTGGCGCCGGCGCCGTCGCTGCTGTTGCTCGACGAACCGATGTCCGCTCTCGACGCCCGCGTCCGCGAGCATCTGTGCACCGAACTGCGCCAACTGCAACGCAACCTCGGCATCACCACCCTGATGGTCACGCACAATCAGGACGAAGCCATGCTCATGGCCGACCGCATCGCCGTGATGAACAACGGCCGGGTCGAGCAGTACGCCACCCCGCAGGAAATCTACAACCGCCCGGCCACGCCGTTCGTGGCGGAGTTCGTTGGTCAGGGCAACTGGCTGCCGTTCCAGCGCAGCAGCGACACTCACGCGCAGGTCGGCGGAATGAACCTGCGCCTCAGCGACGGCAGCATCCAGCGCGCTTCGGGCCGTTTGTTCTGCCGCCCGGAAGCGATCAACGTCAATCCACCAGTGCATGAAGAAAACCTGTTCCCGGCCAAAGTCCGCGAGATCACCTTCCTCGGCAACCGCTGCCGCATGAGTTTCGAACTCGATCAACTGCCGGGCCACGCCTTGCTCGCTGAACTGGCGCCGGAAGCCATGCCGCGCCTCGGCGCCCAGCAGATCATGGTCGCCTTGCCGCCGCGCAGCCTGCAGGTGTTTGCCTGATGAACAGCAACCTCGCGCTGCCGCTACCGCACAAGCAGGTGCGACAGTCCTCCAAAGCCGAGATCGGCGACCGCATTTTTGTCGTCGGTGGCAAAGTTCTCTTGCTGCTGTTGCTCGGCGTCGCGGTGTTGCTGCCGTTGTTGGCGATCTTCTGGCGTGGTTTCAGCAGCGAGGCCGGGCAGGGCGGTGGCTGGATCGCGGCGAAGGAGATGGTCACCAGCGAGAATTTCCACTGGCTGCTCGGCAACAGTCTGAAAGTGTCCCTCAGCGTTGCGGCCATCGTCGTACCGCTGGCTTACCTGTTTGCCTACGCGCTGCAACGCACAATGATTCCGGCGAAGGGCATCTGGCGCGGCATTTCGTTGTTGCCGCTGATGGCGCCGTCGATGCTGCCGGGGATTGCGCTGGTCTATCTGTTTGGCAACCAGGGCATGTTGCGCGGGCTGCTCTCGGACAACATTTATGGGTTCTGGGGGATTGTGCTGGGCGAGGTGATTTACACCTTCCCGCATGCGCTGATGATTTTGCTGTCGGCATTGTCGCTGGCCGATGCGCGGCTGTTCGATGCTGCGTCGAGCATGGGCGCCAGTCCGGCCAAGGCGTTCCGTAGCATCACTTGGCCGGCGACTCGGCAGGCTGTGTTCGCCGCATTCTGTCTGGTGTTCACCCTGACCATCACCGATTTCGGTGTGCCGGTGGTGGTCGGTGGCGACTATCAAGTGCTGGCGCTGGAAGCCTACAAAGCCGTGGTCGGCCAACAACAATTCGGTCGCGGCGCGTTGATCGGCATGGTGCTGTTGCTGCCGGCGCTGTTCAGCTTCGGCGTCGATGCCTGGCTGCGTCGCCGCCATGGCGATTCCATGAGCGGGCGGGCGCAGGTATTCAAACCGGCACCGTCGAAAGTGCGCGATGGCTGTTATCTGGCGATTGTTTTGCTGATCAGCGCGGCGTTGATTCTGGTGTTCGGCATGGCGGTGTTCTCCTCCTTGGTGAAGTTCTGGCCGTACAACCTGTCGCTGTCGCTCAACCATTACCAGTTCAATGAAACCGCTGGCGGTGGCTGGCTGGCCTACAGCAACAGTTTGAAGATGGCGCTGGGCACGGCGTTGATCGGCAGCGTGCTGATCTTCACCGGCGCTTACCTGATGGAGAAAACCCGCAGCCAGCGCGGCCTCAACCTGGCCTTGCGCATGCTCAGCTTTGTGCCGATGGCGGTGCCGGGGCTGGTGCTCGGTCTCGGTTACGTCTTCTTCTTCAACCTCACCGGCAACCCGCTGCATGTGCTGTACGGGACGATGACGCTGCTGATCGTCTGCACCATTGCGCATTATTTGACCACCGCGCAGATGACCGCGACCACCGCGCTGCGCCAGCTCGACGCCGAGTTCGAAGCCGCCGCGCTGTCGCTGAAGGCGCCGCTGTATCGGCACTACCTGCGCGTCACCGTGCCGATCTGCCTGCCGGCGCTGCTGGACATCGTGCGCTACCTGTTCGTCTCGGCAATGACCACGGTGTCGGCGGCGATCTTTCTTTACAGCCCCGACACCATCCTCGCGGCGGTCGCGGTGCTGAACATGGATGACGCCGGCAACGTCGGCGGCGCGGCGGCGATGTCGACCCTGATTCTGTTCACCTCGGCGGGCGTGTCCTTGCTGCTGGCGTGGGCTTCGCGCGGCTTGCTGCGCCGTTCTCAAGCCTGGCGGCAAACCGCGCCCGGTCACTGATTCACACCCTCAACTCAAAAGACAGGATACCGATCATGTTCAAGCCTTTGGCCCTGGCCGCTGCTGTGCTCGCTACTTTCAGCCTGAATGCCTTCGCGGCAAAAACCGAGTTGACGGTGTACACCGCCCTCGAAGCCGAGCAACTGAAGTCCTACAAAGAAGCCTTCGAAAAGGCCAACCCGGACGTCGAGATCAAATGGGTGCGTGATTCCACCGGGATCATCACCGCCAAACTGCTCGCCGAAAAGGCCCGTCCGCAGGCTGACGCGGTGTGGGGCCTGGCCGCTTCGAGCCTGGCGATCCTCGATCAGCAAGGCATGCTGCAAAGCTACGCGCCGAAGGACCTCGGCAAGATCGGCGCGAACTACCGCGACGCCGCCAACCCGCCAGCCTGGGTCGGTATGGACGTCTGGGCCGCGACCATTTGTTTCAACACTGTCGAGGCCGAGAAGCAGGGTTTGACCAAGCCAGTAAGCTGGCAGGATCTGACCAAGCCTGAGTACAAAGGCAAGATCGTCATGCCGAACCCGGCGTCGTCCGGCACCGGTTTCCTCGACGTCAGCGCCTGGCTGCAAACCTTCGGCGAGAAGCAGGGCTGGGCCTACATGGACGGTCTGCACCAGAACATCGGCCAATACGTTCACTCCGGTTCCAAGCCTTGCAAGTTAGCGGCGGCGGGCGAGTTTCCGATCGGTATTTCCTTTGAGTATCCAGCCGTACAGCTGAAACGTCAGGGCGCGCCGCTGGACATCATCCTGCCAAAGGAAGGTCTGGGCTGGGAGATCGAAGCGACGGCGGTGATCAAAGGCACGCCGCATGAAGAAGCGGCGAAGAAACTGGCTGACTTCTCTGCCAGCGCCGAGGCGATGGATCTGTACAAGGAGAACTTCGCTGTCCTTGCTCAGCCGGGGATTGCCAAGCCGCAGACTGAATTGCCAGCCGACTACGAGCAGCGTCTGATCAAGAACGACTTTGCCTGGGCGTCGAAGAATCGTGACGAGATCCTGACCGAGTGGCGCAAGCGTTATGACGGCAAGTCCGAGAAAGTGGCTGCCAAGTAAATCTTCGCAAGCTGACAGGGCCTCATCGCGAGCAGGCTCACTCCTACAGGGGAACGCATTCCAACTGTAGGAGTGAGCCTGCTCGCGATAGCGGTCTCCCATGCAGGACATTTCTAAATGACACAACACCAAGACCTGCTCATCGTCGGCGCCGGCATCCTCGGCCTGTCCCACGCCTACGCCGCTGCCAAACGTGGTCTCAACGTCGCCGTCTTCGAACGCACCGCCACGCCGCTGGGCGCCTCGGTGCGCAACTTCGGCCAGGCCCTGGTCACCGGCCAACCGCCGGGCCCAATGCTCGAACTGGCCAAGGCCAGCCGCGAGATATGGGGTGACTGGGCGCAACTCGCCGGCCTGCAAATCAAGCGCAACGGCTCTTATCTTTTCGCAAGAACCGAAGTCGAAGAACACCTGCTCGACACCTTCTGCGCCACTCGCGCCATTGAACACGGCTACAACGTCGACCTGCTGCGCGGTGCCGCATTACGCGATCTCTACAACGGCCAGTTCAGCCATCACCGCGCCGCCCTCCACGGCATCGACGATCAACAGCTGTACTCGCGCGAAGCGATTCCGGCATTGATCGATTACCTGCGCCGCGACCTCGGTGTCGAGTTCCACTTCTCCACGCTGGTGCGCGATGTCGAGCCGGGGCGTCTGCACAGCACCGCCGGCAGTTTCACCGCGAAGCAGATCATCGTCTGCTCCGGCCACGATTATCAGACCTTGCTCGCCGAACCGATCGCCGCGCTCGATCCGCAAATCTGCCGCCTGCAAATGCTCCGCGCCAAACCGCAGATTGATCTGAATCTGCAACACGCCTTGCTCACGGGCCTCAGTTGCGTGCACTACGGCGCCTTTGCCGATCTGCCGGAAGCGGCGGCGGTGCAGGCGCAGATCCTGCGCGAACAACCGCATCTGCACGACAACGGTATCCACCTGCTGATCAGCCCGACGCCGTACGGCGAACTGATCATCGGCGACTCGCACCATTACGGCCGCGACCCTTCACCGTTCAACGCCGAGCAAGTGGATAACTGGATGCTTGAACTGGCCGAGCAGACGCTGGGCTGCAAGGTGCAGGTGGTCGAGCGCTGGCAGGGCGTCTATGGTTCCCGGGGGCCGGGGCCGTTTTCGTTGCTGCGCCCGGCAGTGGGTTTGAGTGTGGCGCTGATGCACACCGGCGTCGGCATGAGCGTCGGCCCGGCGTTGGCTGAGCGCAATATCGCGCAGTTGCTGGAGGAAATCTGATGGCGGATCACCAACAAGTCGTCGCCCGGGTGTTCGGGTTGTATGAGCGCTTCGGCACCAGCGATTACATCGGCGAGCCAGTGTCGCAGATCGAGCACATGTCCCAGGCCGCTGAACTGGCAATCGCCGAGGGCTTTGATGACGAAGTGGTGCTGGCGGCGTTCTTTCATGACATCGGTCATCTGTGTGCCGAGGGCGCGGAGAACATGGGCGGTTATGGTGTGGTCAGCCATGAGCGGCTGGGCGCGGATTATTTGCGCGAGGCCGGTTTCAGCGAGCGCATGGCGCGGCTGGTGGAATATCACGTGCAGGCCAAGCGGTATCTGACGTTGCGTGAGCCGGGGTATTTTGATCGGTTGAGTGAGGCGAGTCGGCGGACGCTGGCGTATCAGGGCGGGGTGATGACGGAGGCTGAGGCGGATGTGTTTGAGCGGGATCCGTTGTGTGCGGTGAGTTTGCGGATGCGGCAGTGGGATGAGTTGGCCAAGGAGAGGGCGGTGCCGGTGATTGATTTGGCGGTTCTCAAGCGCAAGGCTGAGGTTTTGTTGTCGGCTGAGTGATTGCTGCCCTCACCCAGCCCTCTCCCGGAGGGAGAGGGAGCCGATCTTCATGCCTTTCAAACCTGAGTTCGACTGGATATCTCAGGTCGATGTATGACCAAAGAACAACACGGTCAGCTCCCTCTCCCTCCGGGAGAGGGCTGGGGTGAGGGTCAGCGTTTACAGCTCAAGCACCTTCCCCACTAACGCCTCAATCTGCTCCTGCCTTTCCCCCTGATTCAACTTTGCATGGGGATTCAACGACGACCACTGCGGATGCGCCCGCGCCTTATTCAGCGCTTCGGGCAACTTGCCCTCACGCCAGGTCTTGTCCTGTGGCGTCGCCACCTGAACTGCATCCATCGCCGCATGCCCACGCTGATCCAGCGCCACCACCAACTGCCGCTGGCGCAACGCCAACAGCCGCAACACCCCGTCATCCACCGTCAGCTCGCGCTGCCCTTTGATCTTGCCGAGCAAGCGACTGCCATAACTGCGCGCCGTTTGCAGAGCGCCCCCAGCAATCGCACCTGCCAATGCCGCCGCGCCGAGGGTAATCCCGCCAACCAGCAAATCCACACCAGCCCCCGCCGCCGCACCGGCAGCAATGCCACCGCCCACGCGTACACCGAGTTGCTTCAAGGTTTCCGGGTTGAACAAGTCATCGCCCCAACGCCCATCCAGCAACGGCAAATCACTCGCCGCCGCATCCTGTGGCCGGAACGCGTAGAGCTTGAGCAGCGCCTCAACACACTTTTGCTCACGCTGGCGCACAGCCTTGCGCAATTCGCTGATGGCTTGCTGTTCCTGCTCGGCTTCACTGACCACACTGCGCCGACAAGCCGCACAATCGATCAACAATTCAGCAATCAAACGCGCCGCACTTTGCTGACGGGCGAGGCGCTGAGCCTGTTGATCGGCAATCAACCGCTCCAGTTGCGGACGAGCATTTTCCAGTAGCAACGCAAGACTTTCATACAGTCGCCGCTCACCATCCTCGGGCGGCGCCACACTGTCGAAACGCACCAGCGCATGCAGCCCGAGCCGCGCCAGCGCCTCACGCCAATCCGGCTCGCGATGGTTGGCGCTGCTGACAAAATTCAGCACCGGCAGCAGCGGTTTGCCACAACTGGCGAGCACTTCCAGCTCATCACGATATTTGGCCAACACCGGTTCGCGGGCATCAATCACATACAAACCGGCGTCGGAAGCGAGCAATTGCCGCAACACTTTGGCTTCTTGCTCAAAGCGCTGGCGTGCCTCGCTGCCGTCCAGAAACCGCGCCAGCCGCGCCGGGCCATCGAGGCGTTCGCCGGGGCGTTCAAGACGTTCGAGAAAGTCGAGCAGGGCGATGGCGTCTTCCAGCCCCGGCGTGTCGTAAAGGTCAAGCAACGGTTCGCCATCCACCGACAACCGCGCGCCTTCGACATGCCGCGTGGTGCTCGGGCGATGCGAGACTTCGCCGAAGCCGACATCGCGGGTCAGCGTGCGCAGCAGCGAGGTTTTGCCGACGTTGGTGTGGCCGACCACTGCAAGTTTCAGCGGCGCTTTCCAGGCATCAGTCATGGCCAGTCTCCAGCCAGTTCAACGGCGCGCAATCGGCGAACGGCAGCTCCAGCTGTTGCAGCGCGATGTGCCAGTCGCCGAGGCGTTCGGCATCGAGTGCTTCGCCGGGTGGCGCTTGCAGCAGCCAGACGCGGGTTTCCCCGGCATTGCGCGCCAGTTCTGCGATCAACGCGAGGCTGCCGCGATCCGGCGAGCGCCGTGGGTCGCAGGCAATTGCCAGACGTGCCGGCGGAAAGCGACTGAGTTGTTCGAGCAGTTTGTGGCGCGATTCGCGGCTGTCGAGGATGCCGGCATTGCTGACGTTTTTCGGCAGCGCTGGCGGCCATGGACGTTGTTCGTCGAGTTCGATGGCCACCAGCAACGCACCTTCGCTGGCGAGTTCGCCGACGCTGCTTTCGACGCGATGCAGTTGCGCCGGCTCAGGGTCGTTGACGCCGAGGCGCTCGCTGGTTGGCATCAGGCGTTCACGCAGTTGCGCGTAGCCGGGCAGGTTCAGCTCCAGACGCAAGCGATCCCGGCCACGTTTCCAGCGCCAACGGCAGAACAGCATCAGCAGCAGACGCGGTAGCACGCCATAGATCAGCACCGCGCCGACCAGCCATATCGCCCACATCTGGCGAACCAGCACGCGGTTGTAATCGGTGTCCAGCGTCACGCGAATCATGTCCACGCTCGGCGCACTCCAGCCCAGCGCTTGGGGAATGACCGTCAACGCATCCGTCAGTGCCGCGAAGAAGTCTGCGCCCAGCAGCGTGCTTTCCCAGATGAAGTCATATTGCCGAGTGGCCATCATCAATATCAGCATGCTCAACGCGCTGAGCATGATCAGCAGCCACAGGCCATTGACCAGTGTGCCAATCGCCCAGCGATTGAGTTTGTGGCGTTGCAGCAAGACCAGTAATGCAGGGGGCAATTGCGCGGCTTTGGCGTCCCGGGCAAATTTTTCGCTAAGCCACAGCCACAACCTGCCAAGCGCTGCCGCGTGTTCGCCGGCGAACAGCAGGCCGAGCGCCCAGCTCAGAAGCAGGATCAGATTGACCCCGAGCAACGTGCCCAGCGCCCAGAAAATGTTCACCGCTCGCGTACCGTCGCCGAGCGCAGAAAATGCCATGCCTGCGCCGGTGACGCAGGCCAGCAGCACCATCAATAGCAGCGCCAGGCGAGCACCTTGCAGCCAGTGTTTGAGAGCGGCCGTCAGCCCGTCACGTTCGGCCAGCCAGAGCGCCCGGCGCTGAATGCGGCTCGGCAGATCGCCGCCGGCGGTGCGCGCCAGCCGATTGGCTTCCAGATCATCCAATGGGCCTGCGTGTTCTTCGCGCAGGCGCACGGTCTCGGTGAGCCAGAGGTTTTGCAGTGGAGTCAGTTCAGTCACGCGGCATCCCGTCGCTTAATCCAGCGCTGAGCATAACCGCTGTGGCGCTTATCGGGGTAAGCGCGGCTCTGGTATCCTCGCCGGCATGACTAAATCACTCCCCCTCAGCCTGATCGCAGCCCTCGGTGAAAACCGTGTGATCGGCGTCGACAACAGCATGCCCTGGCACCTGCCGGGGGACTTCAAATACTTCAAGGCCACGACCTTGGGCAAGCCGATCATCATGGGTCGCAAGACCTGGGATTCGCTTGGCCGTCCGTTGCCGGGCCGCCTCAATATCGTGGTCAGCCGTCAGGCCGATCTGGTGCTGGAAGGTGCGGAAGTTTATCCGTCGCTGGAAGCTGCCGTGGTTCGCGCCGAGGAATGGGCGAAGGCGCAGGGCGTTGATGAGCTGATGCTGATTGGCGGCGCGCAGTTATACGCGCAAGGGCTGGCGCAGGCGGATCGTCTGTTTCTGACGCGCGTGGCGTTGAGCCCGGAAGGGGATGCGTGGTTTCCGGAGTTTGATTTGAACCAGTGGAAGCTGGTGTCGAATGTGCCGAATCCGGCTGAAGGCGACAAACCCGCGTACAGCTTCGAAGTCTGGGAGCGCATATAGATCGTTCCCACGCTCTGCGTGGGAATGCCTCAACGGACGCTCCGCGTCCAGGTGACGCGGAGCGTCACGGGCTGCATTCCCACGCGGAGCGTGGGAACGATCACCTTGGCTTAAGCCTGAGCCAACTCCGCATGCTCATCGGCATCCAGCAATTCTTTATCGGTCTGCTGCATCACCTGACTGGTAATCGCACCAGCGGTGATCGAACCACTCACGTTCAACGCCGTACGGCCCATATCAATCAGCGGTTCAACCGAAATCAGCAACGCCACCAGTGACACCGGCAAGCCCATCGCCGGCAGCACGATCAGCGCCGCGAACGTCGCGCCGCCACCGACACCGGCCACACCGGCCGAACTCAGCGTCACAATCGCCACCAACGTCGCGATCCACAGCGGATCCAGCGGGTTGATACCCACGGTTGGTGCAACCATCACCGCCAACATCGCTGGGTACAGACCGGCGCAGCCGTTCTGGCCAATCGTCGCACCAAACGAAGCAGCAAAACTCGCCACCGATTGCGGAATCCCCAGACGACGGGTCTGCGCTTCAATGCTCAGCGGAATGCTTGCCGCGCTGGAACGGCTGGTGAACGCGAACGTCAGCACCGGCCAGATCTTGCGGAAGAAACGCAGCGGGTTGATCCCGGCCGCCGATACCAGCAAACCGTGAACGACGAACATCAGGCCCAGACCGAGGTACGACACCACGACGAAACTGCCGAGTTTGATGATGTCTTGCAGGTTGGAACCGGCGACCACTTTGGTCATCAGCGCCAGCACGCCGTACGGGGTCAGTTTCATCACCAGACGCACCAGACGCATCACCCAGGCTTGCAGGGTGTCGATGGCGTTGATCACTTTCTGACCTTTTTCGACGTCATCCTTGAGCAGTTGCAGCGCCGCGACCCCGAGGAATGCGGCGAAAATCACCACGCTGATGATCGACGTCGGCTTGGCCCGGGCCAGATCGGCAAACGGGTTCTGCGGGATGAACGACAGCAGCAGTTGCGGCACATTCAGGTCGGCAACCTTGCCGGCGTAGTCAGTCTGAATGGTTTGCAGACGGGCCATTTCCTGGGTGCCGGCGACCAGACCTTCAGCGGTGAGGCCGAACAGGTTGGTCAGGCCGATGCCGATCAGCGCCGCAATCGCGGTGGTGAACAGCAGCGTGCCGATAGTCAGGAAGCTGATCTTGCCCAACGACGAGGCGTTGTGCAGACGCGCCACAGCGCTGAGGATCGAGGCGAACACCAGCGGGATGACGATCATTTGCAGCAACTGCACGTAACCGTTTCCGACCAGATCGAACCAGCCGATCGAGGCTTTCAGCACAGGATTGCCGGCACCGTAAACGCTGTGCAGGGCCACGCCGAACGCCACGCCCATCGCCAGTGCGAGCAAAACTTTTTTCGCCAGGCTCCACGTGGTGTGGCGGGTTTGCGCCAGACCGAAGAGCAGGGCGAGGAACACCAGCAGGTTGAGAATCAACGGTAGGTTCATGAGAACTCCAGGAAAGACTTTGCCAACAGCCTTCCGGGGCTGCTGCGAACCGGCAAGCCTAACAGTTTGATTTGCAATGATTTAATACCGAAATGGCAGGTCGTCCGTCGTTTTTGGAATAAGCCTGTGTCGCTCTCGGCAATGCATCTGGCGCAATAGGGACGGGGGCGGTCGCTGACAGACGAGGACTGTCACACTTATTTGTTAGCGTCGATCTCTTTGAATCAGGGAGAAGAGGCTTATGAAGTTCGCACCGAAATTTCTGGCTGTCGCACTGGCTGTGGGCATGGGTCTGGCCACTCAGGCCTTCGCCACCGACCTGAAACACTGGCCGGCCGATCAGGCCAAGGCGCTGGATGCGATGATCGCCGCCAATGCCAACAAGGGTAACTACGCGGTGTTCGACATGGACAACACCAGTTACCGATACGACCTCGAAGAGTCCTTGTTGCCGTTCATGGAAAACAAGGGCCTGATCACCCGCGACAAACTCGATCCTTCCCTGAAACTGATGCCGTTCAAGGACACCGCCGACCACAAGGAAAGCCTGTTCAGTTACTACTATCGCCTCTGTGAAGTCGACGACATGGTCTGCTACCCGTGGGTGGCGCAGGTGTTCTCCGGCTTCACCCTCAAAGAACTCAAAGGCTACGTCGATGAGCTGATGGCTTCGGGCAAACCCGTGCCGGCGACGTATTACGAAGGCGATGCGGTGAAGAAACTCGACGTCAATCCGCCGAAGATCTTCACCGGCCAGCAAGAGCTGTACAACAAGCTGATGGAGAACGGCATCGAGGTCTACGTGATGACCGCGGCCTCTGAGGAGCTGGTGCGCATGGTCGCGGCGGATCCGAAGTATGGCTACAACGTCAAACCGCAGAACGTCATCGGCGTGACCACGCTGCTGAAGAACCGCGAGACCAACGAACTGACCACTGCACGCAAGCAGATCACCGCCGGCAAATATGACGAGAAGGCCAACCTTGGCCTCGAACTGACCCCGTATCTGTGGACCCCGGCAACGTGGATGGCCGGCAAGCACGCGGCGATCCTCACTTACATCGACGAGTGGAAAAAACCGGTACTGGTCGGTGGCGATACGCCGACCAGCGACGGCTACATGCTGTTCCACGATGTCGACGTGGCCAAGGGCGGGATTCACTTGTGGATCAACCGCAAGGACAAGTACATGACGCAGTTGAACGGCATGATGGCCAAGCATGCGGCGGCGCAGGCCAAGGAAGGTTTGCCGGTGACGGCGGACAAGAACTGGGTGATCGTCAAACCGGAGGAGATTCAGTAAAACCGGGTTGCTCCTATCGCGAGCAGGCTCACTCCTACAATTGGAATGCGTTCACCTGTTGATCGTTCCCACGCTCTGCGTGGGAATGCAGCCCGTGACGCTCCGCGTCACTGGACGCGGAGCGTCCCTTGAGACATTCCCACGCAGAGCGTGGGAACGATCAGCCCCGCACTTTGACGGGGCATTTTTGTTTCGGCGATTTGACGCTTACAGCCCGTCGAGCATCGCTTTGTTACGCACAGCACCTTTGTCGGCACTGGTCGCCAGCAGGGCGTAAGCCTTGAGCGCGGTGGTCACTTTGCGTGGACGAATCTCGACCGGTTTCCAGCCCTTCTTGTCCTGCTCGGCGCGGCGTGCGGCCAGTTCTTCATCGCTGACCAACAGGTTGATCGAGCGGTTCGGAATGTCGATCAGCACTTTGTCGCCGTCCTGCACCAGACCGATCGCACCGCCGGCCGCTGCCTCAGGCGAAGCGTGACCGATGGACAGGCCCGACGTACCGCCGGAGAAACGCCCGTCGGTGAGCAGCGCACAGGCTTTGCCCAGGCCTTTGGATTTCAGGTACGACGTCGGGTAGAGCATTTCCTGCATGCCCGGGCCGCCTTTCGGGCCTTCGTAACGAATGATGACGATGTCGCCAGCCTTCACTTCGTCAGCGAGGATGCCGCGTACGGCGCTGTCCTGGCTTTCGAAGATCTTCGCGTTGCCTTCGAAGACGTGGATCGATTCGTCGACACCGGCGGTTTTCACCACGCAACCGTCGATGGCTATGTTGCCGTACAGCACGGCCAAACCACCTTCTTGCGAATAGGCGTGTTCGAAACTGCGGATGCAGCCGTTTTCACGGTCGTCATCCAGGGTTTCCCAACGGGTCGACTGGCTGAACGCCGTCTGCGTCGGGATACCGGCAGGACCGGCCTTGAAGAAGTGATGCACGGCTTCATCGTCAGTCTGGGTGATGTCCCACTTGGCGATGGCTTCTTCCATGCTGCGGCTGTGCACGGTCGGCAGGTCAGTGTGCAGCAGGCCGCCACGGGCCAGCGAGCCGAGGATGCTGAAAATGCCGCCGGCGCGGTGCACGTCTTCCATGTGGTACTTCTGGATGTTCGGCGCAACCTTGCACAGCTGTGGAACGCTGCGCGAAAGACGGTCGATGTCGCGCAGGTCGAAATCGATCTCGGCTTCCTGAGCGGCCGCGAGCAAGTGCAGGATGGTGTTGGTCGAACCGCCCATGGCGATGTCGAGCATCATCGCGTTCTCGAACGCCTTGAAGTTGGCAATGTTGCGCGGCAATACCGATTCGTCGTTCTCGCCGTAGTAACGCTTGCACAGCTCGACGATGGTGCGGCCAGCCTGCAGGAACAATTGCTCGCGGTCGCTGTGGGTGGCGAGGGTCGAACCGTTGCCCGGCAATGCCAGACCCAGTGCTTCGGTCAGGCAGTTCATCGAGTTGGCGGTGAACATGCCTGAGCACGAACCGCAAGTCGGGCAGGCGCTGCGCTCGTACTCAGCGACTTTCTCGTCAGAAGCGCTTTCGTCGGCGGCGATTACCATGGCATCGACGAGGTCGAGGCCGTGGGACGCGAGTTTGGTCTTGCCGGCTTCCATCGGGCCGCCGGAAACGAAGATCACCGGAATGTTCAGGCGCAAGGCAGCCATCAACATGCCCGGGGTGATCTTGTCGCAGTTGGAAATGCACACGATAGCGTCAGCGCAGTGGGCGTTGACCATGTATTCGACGGAGTCGGCGATGATCTCGCGGCTCGGCAGCGAATACAGCATGCCGTCGTGACCCATGGCGATGCCGTCATCCACGGCGATGGTGTTGAATTCTTTCGCTACACCGCCGGCGCGTTCGATTTCACGGGCGACCAGTTGGCCCAGATCCTTCAGATGCACGTGGCCCGGTACGAACTGGGTGAACGAGTTGGCAATGGCGATGATCGGTTTTTTGAAGTCGTCATCTTTCATCCCGGTGGCGCGCCACAGTGCGCGGGCGCCGGCCATGTTGCGGCCGTGGGTGGATGTTTTCGAACGGTAATCTGGCATGGAACACTCCGGGCGGCTAATCACTTACTAATCAGGTGCAAAAGGGGAGTGAGCTTCTATTGACGTCTGGAACACTCAGAAATGGCCGTGTGTCCGTGAAGTTGCCGATGACGTTGCGGGATCGCCGCTGGTCTCAGCCTGAGCTCATAAACCCGCCGGGGGATGAATGGCGATGAATCAGCCGATTCTACACCGCTGGCGTCTGGAGGGAATGGCGCAAAGCGTTGTTCCAGTGCAGACGGCGTGTATGGAATGACGACCGGGGGTTTTAATCACCGCCGGTCTGCACCATGACATTGCCTTCCAGGTTTCGCGCGCGACGGCTGAGTCGGTTGTTGAGTACCAGCGCTATCGCGCTCAGCAGCACAAAGCTGTAGCCCAGTGTCGATTGCAGATTGGCCGGGCTGAGGCTGATCAACGCGCTGATAAGCCCACCACAAATAAAGATGATCGTACTGCCCGCCGAGGCCGAAGTACCGGCATTCTCAGGAAACAGGCTCATGGCCCTGGAGGTGGCGGCGGGGCGGGCAATGGTGGTGCCCGCCGTGCAGATCAGCATCGGAATCAACACCGTGGCCGGCGCCAGCGCATGATTGGCCGCCAGGTACAGCATTGCCAGTCCCGACAGCAGTATCAGGCTCAGCCCGGTGAAGATTTGTTGAACCGGCGTGATGCGTCGATTGAGTACGGCGGCGAGGATGCCACCGACGATATAGGCAGCACCGTAAACCAGCAGGATCAGTGAAAAATCATAAGGTGCGAGTTGCAGTTGATCCATGAAAATCAACGGCGAAATCACGATGAACGAGAAATGGCAGGCGAAAGCAAACGCTGAAATCAGCCAGTAGCCGACAAATTCGAAATCCCCCAGCACGCGGCGGTAGGACTGAATGAAACCGAGCTGTATGCCACTGTAGGCCGGGCGGTTGTTCGGTAAAAACAGCCAGGCCTTGATCAGCACCATGGCGGACAGCGCGGTAAATACCCAGAAGCTGCCGCGCCAACCGAGTGTGGTCTGGAGAAAGGTGCCGGCCAGCGGCGATACCGAGATGAAAATTCCGGTGGCTGTGACCATCAGGATACGCAAGCGGTCGCGTTCCTCACCTTCGAACAAATCCTGTACCAGCGCCTGGGACAGCACGAAACATCCACAGCCCAGGGCCTGCATCACCCGGAATATGAGGAATAGCGTGTAATCGGCGGTCATCACGCAGCCGAGCGCACCGAGCATCGATACGCTCATGCCGGCGAGTAACAAGCCTTTGCGCCCGATCACGTCCGAGAGGGGGCCGATCATGACCTGAGCAAACGCGATCCCCACAGCAAACAGGCTGATGGACAGTGCGATGTCTGCCGGTGTTCTGCGAAAATGCGCCGCGAGTGCTGGAAATGAAGGCAGCAGAACATCCAGTGGAAACACGCCCAGCAGCACCATGGCCAACAACAGGCTGACAGCAGCGCGGCGCTGCCGGGTGGTTGCCTCGGATTTTCCTTTATCCATCGATCAGACCTGCCTTGGCAAAAAGTTTCTGGTTATGAGGAAGTGCGAAAAAACCGGCCTTGCGCAGTGCATCAAGCGTAGCGATGGAACCTGATCGTGCACGCGCACGATTGGCCTGCACCGTGGCCATGCCGCCGACGATGTCCATCACGTCACTGTCGGCGATGCCGGCTCCTCGCAGGCTCTGTTGCAGCCAGCCTTCGTCCGCCTCGAAAAAAATCCCGATGATTTCCAGCAGTGTTCTGCTCGCAAACGTGCGCTGGCGGCTGTTCATCGACAGCCAGAAGTAATGGAACGCTTCGGCGAAGTATCGACTGTGGCGGGCTTCGTCCGCCAAATGGTCACGCAGCATGTCGTTGACACTGGACACCAGGCTGTCGCGGCAGACGTCCAGCAGCTCCCGGGCAATGACGGTTTCCGAGACGAAGCCGAGCAGAAACCATGCCAGTGCCCGGTTTTTTTCCGGGGTGCGGGCGATCAGAGCATTCATGCGGGAGATGCGCTTCGGAATCACCGGGCGTCCGGTGAACCCGTAGAAAGCGGCGATCTGTTCTGCGAGGCGATTGGAGAACAGCGCGTGATAACCCTCGTCGGTGTAGAGCTGCAGCGCCGCGTGCTTCATCGGCAGAGGCACGTAAATGGGCAGTTCGCGGTGCACGATGGCTTCCACGGCACGATTGACGATGCGATGTTCGAGCAGGGTGGTGTAATCGAGAAAGTGCACCAGATGGCTGGCTGACAGCCGGTGCAACACATCACGCCCCGCCGCCTGAATGGCCGGGTGTGCCAGATAAGGCAGAAACGCCGGTGGAAACCAGTGCCGGGTTTGCAGTTGCAGCGGCACGTCGTCGGGCAATTGATAGTCATGGGTACTGGTGCGCACGGAGGCACGGCTGTCCCAGTCTCCCAGCGTGAATTTGAGCGCCCAGGACACCGGCGCTTCATCCGGGGTGGCAATCGACAGGGTCATGCGTGCCCCTCACGCAACAGATCGCGCATTTCCTGGCACATCACTTGCCCATCGCTTTGCCCACAACCCACGAAGAACAACGGCTGTTCAGCGCTACTTTCGAGGTTGAGCAGCGTTTCAACCTGCTGGTCGGCAAACGCGCCGGTCAGCCAGGTATTGAGGCCCAGTGCCGTGGCGACCAGTTGAAAGGTCTGCGACAGGTGACCGGCCTCGACGAAGGCCATGCGATAGGCCCGCGAGTGTTCGTATTTCCACCAGAGCCGGTCAAAACGTGCGGTGATGAACAACCCCAACGGCAGGTTGTTGATGAAATGCTGACCGCCGAGCAATTGGCCGAGTGCAGGTTGAGGTAACGGATTGACCCGGCTCAAGGTGTGGTCGGCGGGATGATACGCGTAGATGCCGGGCTCCAGTCCCTCGACGTTCTGGACCAGCAGAAAGCCTTCACAAGCGTTCAGACCACCCGCGGAAGGGCTGCTTCGACGTGCGCTGAGCCCTTGGGCGATGCTGTCGTCGCGGTCATTGTCACGTTCCTGGAGATAGCCGAGGGCAAGATAGAGCAGGGTACCGACGTCCTTCAGCGTTATCGCTGCACCTGTATAGGATCGGCACGTTTTGCGCTGGAGCAGAACATTTCCCAGACGGTCGTCATTCAGAGCGCACGGCGCAGGCAGGGCGATGCGCTGCTCTTGTGCTGGCGTCGGGCGGTCTGTAGCGGGCTGTGGGGTGGCCAGTACTTCGTTGCAGTGCGCCAGATATTGTCTGGACCACTCGTGAATATTCTGTGGAGTATGTTCGCAGGGAATATTTTGCGTGCCGATGTGATAAATCTTCGACAGCTCATCCCAACCCCATTGCGGACTGTCTATTTTTGAAACGGTTAGAATGCCCGCGCTTAATAGTTGTGTGTCTATTATGTTGTGGGCGTCGAAAAGTTCCGGGTTGTGTATTAGTTGCGCAAGACGATTGGCATCATTCAGATCAAGTTCATGTTGTGTGTGGTTTTTATAGTTCCACACGATTTGCCCGGGTGAGCGCGGCAATATAAATAAGTAAGGGTTGATGTGCATGTCTGTCGATTCACTCTGGAAAAAGTCAAAAGGACGCCGGATTGCCGGCACTTCCCAGCGTCCTGACTTACTTAGCGGGCTTTAGGGGCAACCAGAAAAGCCAGGTTTGCGATTTTTTTACTTTCCAGAGAAATACGTTTCATGATGTGAACTCCTTGTTCATTGATAGTTGAAGTCACCTCGTGGTGACAACTTCATAATAGTTTGTAATGGATTATTGGCAAGAGGATATTAGGTAGGAAATTTCCAGTAATTTTGTCGGAGTAGTCTTTAGCCGGAAATAAACTTGTAGGGTAAGTTTCAATAATTAAAAGATGTAAGGAAATATCCTGCGCGTCGGCGAGAAAATAATTGTAGGAAGTGTTGGGAGACAGCGAGGAGGAAGGGAAGCACGCAAAAAAAAGGGGAGCCTGCTGGCTCCCCGTTATCCGCATGAATCAGCTGTTGGGCAGCAGGCGGCAGGTGATGCTCTTGATGTAGCGCGTTTCGGCGATGGCCGGGTGTACCGGGTGATCCGGGCCCTGACCGCCGCGCTCCAGCAGTTGGATGTTGCGATCCAGGTGGCGGGCGCTGGTCAGCAGGATGTTCTGCAGATCGTCTTCCGGCAGGTGCATCGAGCACGACGCGCTGACCAGGATGCCGTCCTTGTTGAGCAGGCGCATGGCTTGTTCGTTCAGGCGGCGGTAGGCGCCTTCGCCGTTTTTCATGTCTTTCTTGCGTTTGATGAACGCCGGCGGGTCGGCAACGATCACGTCGAAGCGTTCTTCGCTGGCTTTCAGTTCTTTCAGAGCTTCGAAAACGTCGCCTTCGATGCAGGTCATCTTGTCGGCGAAACCGTTCAGCGCCGCATTGCGCTCAACGCCGTCGAGGGCGAAAGCCGAGGCGTCGACGCAGAACACTTCGCTGGCGCCGAACGCGGCAGCCTGCACGCCCCAGCCACCAATGTAGCTATAGAGGTCGAGGACGCGTTTGCCTTTGGCGTAAGGGGCCAGGCGTGCGCGGTTCATGCGGTGGTCGTAGAACCAGCCGGTTTTCTGGCCCTGAATGACCGGGGCTTCGAACTTCACGCCGTTCTCTTCCAGCGCAACCCACTCCGGCACCAGGCCGAACACGGTTTCGACGTAGCGGTTGAGGCCTTCGGCGTCACGGGCGGCGGAGTCGTTCTTGAACAGGATGCCGCTTGGTTTGAGCACTTGGGTCAGCGCCGCGATCACCTCATCTTTATGCGCTTCCATGGTCGCCGAAGCGATCTGTACGACGAGGATGTCGCCGAAACGGTCGACGACCAGGCCTGGCAGCAGGTCGGAATCACCGTAGACCAGACGATAGAACGGTTTGTCGAACAGGCGCTCGCGCAGCGACAGGGCCACGTTCAGGCGGTGCACCAGCAGCGATTTGTCCAGCGCAACTTTAATGTCGCGCGACAGCAGGCGGGCGCAGATCAGGTTGTTCGGGCTCATCGCCACGATGCCCAGCGGCTTGCCGCCGGCGGCTTCGAGGATGGCTTGATCGCCGGCATTAAAGCCGTGCAGCGGGGTGGCGGCTACATCGATTTCGTTGCTGTAGACCCACAGGTGACCGGCGCGCAGGCGACGGTCGGCGTTGGCTTTGAGGCGCAAGCTAGGCAGGGACATGACGTCGCTCCGGAAAAAAGAGCGGGAGTATAGCGTGTTGCGACTTGTGCCGGGTTTGATGAGCGATGAAACGCTGATGGCCTCTTCGCGAGCAGGCTCGCTCCCACAGGGGAACGTATTCCAAATGTGAGCGAGCCTGCTCGCGAATGCGGTCCCCAATGCTACGCCGACAGTGCGTCGATCAACGCCCGACTGAACGCCGGAATATCATCCGGCTGACGGCTGCTGATCAGGTGACCATCCTTGACCACTTCTTTATCGACCCAATTGGCCCCGGCATTGACCAGGTCGTCCTTGAGCGTCTTGTAACTGGTCATGGTCTTGCCGTTGACCAGCCCCGCCGAGATCAGCAACCAGCCGCCATGGCAGATCACCGCAATCGGTTTGCCGGCAGACGCGCCAGTCTTGACCAGATGCTGGGCGTCCTGATCGATGCGAATGGTGTCGGAGTTCTGCACGCCGCCCGGCAAGACGATCGCGTCGTACTGCTCGCTGCTGGCGCTCTGGAAGGTCTGATCGACCTTGAAGTCGTCCGCCGGTTGGTCGTGATTCCAGCCTTTGACCTTGCCGGCCTCGGTGGAAAGGATGTCGACCTGGGCGCCGGCTTGCTCCAACGCTTGCTTGGGACCGGTCAGTTCGACCTGCTCGAAACCGTCTGTTACCAAAAAGGCGACGCGTTTGCCGTTGAGGGAAGTGGCCATCGATAAGCTCCTGAGTCTGTGGGAGTTTGCCGCCGCAAGGGATCGGAGTGATCCGTTGGGCATTACAGATTCCGAAGCCGTGGCCTGAATGAAAGTTCCTGACAATTGCCCACTGGTGTGTCGTCTCGCGGTTTTTAGAGGTTAGAATCGCCGCCTGTCCCAGAGTGTGTACTTATGTCCCAAGAGCTGACCACCGAACAGATTCAACAATCGCTGCAAGGCATCAGTGTGCCTGCGCAACCGCAGATCATGGTGGATCTGCAAATGGAGCAGTACATGCCCGACCCCGACCTGGAGGTGATCGCCAAACTGATCGCCCAGGATCCAGGGTTGTCCGGCTCGCTGCTGAAAATCGTCAACTCGCCGTATTACGGTCTGAGCAACAAGATCACCTCGATTCAGCGCGCAGTGAACCTGCTGGGCAGCCGATCGATCATCAACCTGATCAACGCGCAGTCGATCAAGGGCGAGATGAACGACGACACCATCGTCACCCTCAACCGTTTCTGGGACACCGCCCAGGACGTGGCGATGACCTGCCTGACGCTGGCCAAACGTATCGGTACTCAAGCCGGTGACGAGGCTTACGCCTTGGGTCTGTTCCACGATTGCGGCGTGCCGTTGATGTTGCAGCGGTTCCCCAATTACATGACGGTTCTGGAAAAGGCCTACGCCAATGCCGGCGCCGAATGTCGCGTAGTGGACACTGAGAACAGCGAGTTCAACACCAACCACGCCGTGGTCGGCTACTACACCGCCAAGTCCTGGCGCTTGCCGGAACACGTCAGTGCGGCGATCGCCAATCACCACAACGCCCTGGCAATTTTCAGCGATGAGTCTTCGCGCAACAGCCAGATGAAAAACCTGCTGGCGATCCTGAAAATGGCCGAACACATTTGCGCTTCGTATCGCGTGCTGGGCAACCAGACCGAAGATTTCGAATGGAACGCCGTCGGCCCGCTGGTACTCGACTATGTAGGGCTGTCGGACTACGACTTCGAAACCCTCAAACAAACGATCCGCGACCTCGGCGCGCATTGATTCGAGAACGCCATGCCTGAACTGCCGGAAGTCGAAACAACTCGTCGCGGGATTGCCCCGCACCTGGAAGGCCAGCGTGTCAGTCGGGTGATCGTGCGTGACCGGCGGTTGCGCTGGCCGATTCCGGAAGACCTCGATGTGCGCCTGTCGGGGCAGCGCATCGTGCTGGTCGAGCGCCGCGCCAAGTACCTGCTGATCAACGCGGAGGTCGGCACGTTGATCAGCCATTTGGGCATGTCGGGCAATTTGCGTCTGGTCGAAGTCGGTCTGCCGGCGCTCAAGCATGAACACGTCGATATCGAACTGGAGTCGGGGCTGGCGCTGCGCTACACCGATCCGCGACGGTTCGGCGCGATGTTGTGGAGCAATGATCCACTCAATCATGAACTGCTGATTCGCCTTGGCCCGGAGCCGCTGACCGATCTGTTCGATGGCGAGCGGCTGTTCCAGTTGTCACGCGGGCGTTCGATGGCGGTCAAACCGTTCATCATGGACAACGCAGTGGTGGTCGGGGTTGGCAATATTTATGCGACCGAAGCGCTGTTTGCTGCCGGGATTGATCCGCGCCGTGAGGCCGGGGGGATTTCTCGGGGGCGCTATCTGAAACTGGCGATCGAGATCAAACGCATTCTGGCCGCCGCTATCGAGCGTGGCGGTACGACGTTGCGTGATTTCATTGGCGGTGACGGGCAGCCGGGGTATTTCCAGCAGGAGCTGTTTGTCTACGGCCGTGGCGGTGAACACTGCAAGGTCTGTGGTACCGGTTTGCGTGAAGTGAAGCTTGGCCAGCGTGCCAGTGTGTTCTGCCCGCGCTGCCAGAGCTGAGGCAAAAAGCTGAAAAAGTCCTACGGTCTATAGTGAGGTGTCTCACTGTTAAGCCCGAAGGATCGTGCCATGAAATCCTTGCAAGTCCTCTTTGTTACGCTGCTGCTGTGTTCCAGTCTGGCTGTTCAGGCCACGGAAAACGGCAGCGGTGACCCGCGCTACACCATCCAGAATCCCCCGGCCTACGCCATGCTCGGCGATTTGCTGATTGCCCGACCTTTATTAGTCGTGGCGACGGTGATCGGTGCGGGGGCGTTTATCGTGTCGTTGCCGTTTACCGCGCTGGGCGGCGGAGTGGGCGATGCGGGGCAGGCGTTGGTGGTGGATCCGGCGAAAGCGGCGTTTGTTCGGTGTCTGGGTTGTATCGGGGAGGGGTTTGAGCAGCGTGAGTGAGCTGATCAGGGTTTTGCGGTGCTGCTGATTGCCCTTTCGCGAGCAGGCTCGCTCCCACAATTTGAAATGCATTCCAATGTGGGAGCGAGCCTGCTCGCGAAGAGGCCCGAGAAAGCGCTACAAATCCGGCGGATCAGGCCTTGCCGGTGATGATGCGGTACTTCTCCATCAACTGCTCTTCAGTCTCCGGATGAGCCTCGTCCAGCGGAATGCAATCCACCGGGCAAACCTGTTGGCATTGCGGTTCGTCGTAGTGGCCGACGCACTGGGTGCACAGGTTCGGGTCGATCACGTAGATCTCTTCGCCTTGGGAGATGGCGGCGTTCGGGCACTCGGGTTCGCAGACGTCGCAGTTGATGCAATCGTCGGTGATGATCAGGGACATGCTAACTCCAGCCGGGGCGGCAGGCCCGGGCGCTATAAATCAATGCGCGCAATTGTGCCGCATTGGCGAGCGCAGTGCACGCGGGTGCGATCAAGGGCACTGAGAGCTGCGATCAAAAAACAAAGATCGCAGCCCGAGCCTTCGGCAGCTCCTACTTTTTAAAGCGTAGGGTCAGCGCGTCAGCCACGGCCGGGTGGACGAATTTGCTGATATCGCCGCCCAGCGCGGCAATTTCCCGCACCAAAGTCGAAGAAATGAACGAATAACGCTCGGACGGGGTGAGAAACAGACTCTCCACATCCGGGGCCAATTGTCGATTCATGTTGGCCAGCTGAAACTCGTATTCGAAGTCCGACACCGCGCGCAGACCACGCAGGAACACATTGGCGTTCTGCTCTTTGGCGAAATGCGCGAGCAGCGTCGAGAAACCGACCACTTCCACGTTCGGCAGGTGTTTGGTGACCTCGCGAGCCAGTTCGACCCGTTGTTCCAGCGGGAACAGCGGGTTCTTTTTCGGGCTGGCAGCGACCGCAATGATCACGTGATCGAACAGGCGCGAGGCGCGTTCGACCAGATCGCCATGGCCCTTGGTAATAGGGTCGAAGGTACCTGGGTACAACACTCGGTTCATCGCGTCGTCCTGGCGGGAGTCCGTTGGGGAGTCGGATGGTATCGCAGCCGCCTCGGTCGGCCAAGTCGCCTGTTGGGTAAGAAAGCACTATAGACGACGGCAATAATCGGTTTTTTCACGGGTTTCTCAGCCGATCGGCGAGGGATGTCGCCAGTTGCGCGGTCAGGCCATACACCGACAGCTGCGGGTTGGCGCCAATGCTGGTGGGGAACAGTGAGCCGTCATGGATCGACAGATTAGCCAGTTGATGATGCCGGCCGAGACTGTCGGTGACTGCGCTTTTCGGGTCTTCTCCCATCGCGCAACCGCCCATGACGTGAGCGCTGCCGAGTCGCGTGCGATACAACTCGAGGCTCAAACCATCGATCAGCGTGCGCGCTTCGGCCAGGGTGTTCACGTAACGGGCGTCGGCGTGCATCGGCATCACCGATTTTGCGCCGCCGGCGAACTGGATTTCGGCCATGACATGAAAGGCCCGACGCAGGCCTTCCCAGGCGTAGGCTGAAACCTGGTAGTCGAGCACCGGCGAACCATCGCCCCGCAATTCAACTGCACCGCCCGTGCTGTCAGGATGAAAACCGTCGCGCAGCAAGGCCAGCATGGCGTGGGTGTGTGGCAGGTCAGCCATGTGTTGCGCGCTTTCCTCGCCAAAGCCGCCGAGCAGCGTGGCCGCCAGTGCCGGGTGCAGCGGCGGTACTTCTAGTTTGAAGGCCATCGGCCCGGTGGTGCCGTCCTTCCACTGGAAATGGTCGGAATAGATTGACTGCGGCGCTCCGTAGAACGGGTTGATGACTTCATCGAAGCGCGCGGCGGACATGTTCACCGGGTGCAGGAAGGTGCGTTTTCCCAGGTTCTTATGCGGGTCCGCAGCGTCCGAGCGCAGCAACAGCGCCGGGCTGTTGATACCGCCGCCGGCCAATACGTAGTGCTTCGCCTTGACGTTGATCTTGCGCCCGGTCGGTTCGACGCAGCGCTCATCCATCGCCACGCATTGCAGGCCAGTGACGCTGTCGCCGCTGATCAGCAGTTTCTCCGCGCGGGCCAGATAAAGCAGCTCACCACCCTTTTCGAGTGTTGCGGGAATGGTCGTGACCATCATCGATTGCTTGGCGTTGGTCGGGCAGCCCATGCCGCAATAGCCGAGGTTCCAGCAGCCGCGCACGTTGCGCGGAATCACATGCCAGCTGTAACCGAGTTGTTCGCAGCCTTTACGGATCACATCGTTGTTGGCGTTGGGCGGGACCATCCATGGCGCAACGCCGAGGCGCTGTTCCATTTTCTCGAACCACGGCGCCATCTCGGCGGGGCTGTGGCCTTTGACGTTGTGTTCTTTGGCCCAGTGTTCCAGGGTCGGTTGCGGGGTGCGAAAACTCGAGGTCCAGTTGATCAGCGTGGTGCCGCCGACCGCGCGACCCTGGAGGATGGTAATCGCGCCGTCCTTGCTCATGCGGCCGATGCCTTCCTGATAGAGGCTGCTGTAGGCCTGGTCTTCAAGCATTTTGAAATCCGAGCTGGTTTTCAGCGGGCCTTCTTCGATCAGCAGGACTTTGTAGCCGGCAGCGCTGAGAATTTCCGCCGTGGTGCCGCCACCGGCGCCGCTGCCGATGATTGCTACGTCGGCTTCCAGGGTCAGGTCATCGCTCAGTTGTGCGCCGTTGTAGGTTTTCCAGCCTCGGGCGAGGCCTTCGCGGAACGGGTCGGGTACGGGCATCGATCAGGTTCTCTTTATTATTTTGGATGCAAGGTATGGCGACTGGCCCCTGTGGGAGCGAGCCTGCTCGCGAAGGTCGCGACGCCGATCTCAAACGGCAGGCGGGCCGGGATAACCGCAATGCGCCCACGACTCCGCGCGGGTGTACCAGGCCATCATCACCATCTGCTGCAGCGAGCTATGCCCCATGCGCAGCAGGCTCAGCGAGCTGTTTTCCCAGCGATCAAGAAAATGCCGCATCGCTTCGGCACTGGCATTTTCCCAACTGCCCCAGATCCCGGTGAGTGGCCCGCGCGTCACGGCCATACCGAGGACGTCGAACAGTTGCCGGGTCAGTTTGAGCATCTCAGGCGACAGGTGATCGAGGCTGTAGTCCAGTGATTTGAGCGTGCCATCAACTGCGCTCGGCATCTTCTCGGCCGCCACGGCGCCGTCGAGCATCACCGGGATCAGTGCGCGCAAAAACAGCAGGTCGCCGTCACGCAACGAGACAAAACCGTTGGCCGCGACGCTCGACGAACAACCGCTGAGGCTGGCGCCGAGTCCGGCGGTGGCGAGAAACGCGGTGGCGCCGAGGCTGAATTTCAGCAGGCCGCGGCGGGACAGTGCAGGTGTTTCGGTCAGGCTTGGGTGCATTATTTTTATTACCCGGCGGTGACGAAGGTTTAGCGAATGAACAGCTTCTGGATCAGCTTCTGAATCGATGTGCCGTAGGGCGGGTAAATCAGTCGGGCTGCGTTGAAGCGCTGTTTAATCAGCACGCCCTTGGCTTTGCTGAAGGTCAGGAAGCCTTCGTGACCGTGGTAGTGGCCCATGCCCGAAGCGCCGATACCGCCGAACGGCATATCGTCCTGAGCCACGTGCAGCAACGTGTCGTTCAGGCACACGCCGCCGGAATGGGTTTCGTGCAGCACACGGCTCTGTTCGCGTTTGTTGTAGCCGAAGTAGTAAAGAGCCAGAGGTCGTGGCCGCTGATTGATGTAAGCAAATGCCTGCTCCAGATCCTGATACGGCACGATCGGCAGCAGCGGGCCGAAGATTTCGTCCTGCATCACCGTCATCTCGTCGCTGACATTCAGCAGCACGCTGTGCGGCATGCGCCGGCCCTGACCCTGCTCGAACAGCGGAATCAACAGCGCGCCCTTGCTGGTGGCGTCGCTGACGTAGCCGTTGAGCCGCGCCAATTGCCGTTCGTTGATGATCGCCGTGTAGTCCGGATTGTCGGTGAGTGTCGGATAAAAACCCTGCACGGCCTGGCGATAGGCTTCGACGAAAGCGCCAACCCGCTCTTCCGGGACCAGCACGTAATCCGGCGCGACGCAGGTCTGCCCGGCGTTGAGGGTTTTGCCGAAGGCGATGCGTTCGGCGGCGTCCTTGAGCGGTACGTCGCGGGAGACGATGGCCGGCGACTTGCCGCCGAGTTCCAGCGTCACCGGAGTCAGGTTTTCGGCGGCGGCGCGCATCACGTGTTTGCCGATGCTGGTGGCCCCGGTGAACAGCAAATGATCGAAGCGCAGGCGGGAAAACGCCACGCCGATGTCGGCCTCACCGAGCACCACGCAGACCAGGTCTTCGGGGAAAATTCGCGCCAGTAACTCTTTCATCAACAAGCCGGTGGCCGGGGTCGATTCGCTGAGCTTGAGCATCACCCGGTTGCCCGCCGCCAAGGCGCCGACCAGCGGCCCGACGGCCAGATACAACGGGTAATTCCACGGCACGATGACGCCGACCACGCCCAAGGGCTGATACACGACTTTCGCTGACGCCGGCTGGAATGCCATGCCGACCTTGCGCCGCGAGGCTTTCATCCAGCCTTTGAGATGACGGCTGGCGTAATGAATGCCGTGCAGGCTTGGCATCAGCTCGGCGAGCAGGGTTTCATCGGCGCTGCGATGGCTGAAATCGGCGCTGATCGCTTCGATCAAGGCCTGACGTTCATTGCTCAGCAAATCGCTCAGCGCTTTGAGCCATTGCTGGCGTTGAGCGGCGGGCGGCATCGGATTGGCGGCATACGCGGCCCGCCGCGCCTCGAACAACCGGTCCAGCTCCGCCAGGGGTTGTTGCAGCGTTTGCAGGTAAGCAATGTCGGCAGTCATGGTCTGCTCCGGATTTATTGTAGTGATGAACTTTTTAGAGTCTATGCTCTAGAAAGTCAAATGACTTCCTTGCACAGCATTGTTTTATCCATTTCCGGTTAGGTCGTAAGATGCCCCCCAACGCACTCTGAATTAAAGCTCAAGCCATGGCCCCACGAATAAAAACCAGCGAGCGTATCGTGCTGAACAGCCTTGAGCTGTTCAATCAGCAAGGCGAGCGCAGCATCAGCACCAATCACATTGCCGCCCATATGGAGATTTCTCCGGGCAACCTGTACTACCACTTCCCCAACAAGCAGGCGATCATCGCCGTGTTGTTCAGTGAGTACGAAAGCCTTGTGGATAGCTTTCTGCGCCCGCCGCAGGGGCGTGCGGCGACGGTCGAGGACAAGCGTTTCTATCTCAAGGAATTGCTCTCGGCGATGTGGCGCTACCGCTTTCTGCACCGCGATCTGGAGCATCTGCTCGACAGCGACCCGGAGTTGGCCGCCCGCTATCGGCGCTTCTCCCAGCGTTGCGTGATTCAGGGTGCGGCGATATACGAAGGTTTCGTCGCTGCCGGGATCCTCGACATGGATCGCGTGCAGATCGAATCCCTGACCCTCAATGCCTGGATCATCCTGACGTCGTGGGTGCGCTTCCTGTGCACCACCCGCGAAAACTCCAACCACCTCAGTGAGCAAGCCATTAAACGTGGCGTGTATCAGGTGCTGGTGCTGGAAGCCGGGTTTGTCACCGAGCAGGCGCGAGACGAGGTCAATGCGTTGTTCGAGGAGTTCTACGTGCCGCTGGCCCAGGCCCTCGAAGACGTGAAATAAACCGTTCTGTTGAAGTCCCTCAGGAGCCCGTTATGCCGATTGCGCAACTGATCAGCCCCGAAGCACTGGATGCCCGCAAGGCGCAGCCGGGGCTGGTGATTCTCGATTGTCGTTTTGCCCTCGAAGACCCGGACTACGGTCAGCGCAGCTATGCCGAGGGGCACATTGACGGGGCGAGCTTCGCCGACCTTGTGTGTGACCTCAGCGGCACCGTGGTCAAAGGCGTGACCGGTCGTCATCCATTGCCCGAGCCGGCGGCGCTGATCGAGCGTCTGCAGGCGTGGGGCATCAACAATGACAGCGACGTGGTTTTGTACGACGACGGTTCCGGTGCCTACGCGGCGCGGGCGTGGTGGTTGCTGGCGTGGCTGGGCAAGCGCGACGGGGTGTTTATTCTGGATGGTGGGCTTAAGGCCTGGCACGCGGCGGGTCTGCCGCTGAGTCTGGATGCGCCGACGATTATCCCGGGCAACTTCAATGGCCAGGCAGATATGAGCCTGCTGCTCAGTGCCGAGCAATTGCAGCAGCGCCTCGGCCAGCCGGCGCTGACGCTGATCGATGCCCGCGCGTTGCCGCGCTTCAAGGGTGAAGTGGAACCGATTGATCCGGTGGCCGGGCATATTCCGGGCGCACAATGCGCAGCGTTCACCGACAATCTGCGCAGTGACGGGCGATTCCTGCCGGCCGATCAGCTCAAGCAGCGTTTTGCGGAGAAACTTGCCGAGCGCTCACCGGCAGATCTGGTGGCGTATTGCGGCTCCGGGGTGACGGCGTGTCATAACCTGTTTGCGCTGTGCCTGGCGGGTTATCCGCTGGGTTCGTTGTATGCCGGGTCGTGGAGCGAGTGGATCAACGAGCCTTCGCGCGGTATCGCCACCGGCGAATAAGATCAAAAGATCGCAGCCTTCGGCAGCTCCTGCATTGGAATGCATTTCGCTGTAGGAGCTGCCGAAGGCTGCGATCTTTTAGCTTTCCATCCGGGCGCTGCGATACGCGGCCGGCCCGACGCCATAAGCCTGCTTGAACTGCCGGCTCAAATGGCTCTGGTCGGCAAACCCTAGTTGCGTGGCAACCTCCAGCGGCAAGCAGCCGTGTTGCAGAAGTGCCCGCGCCTGGGCGATGCGTTGCTGCATCAGCCAAGTGTGTGGCGGCATGCCGGTCGCGCGACGGAACACGCGGGCGAAGTGGAATGGCGACAGATTGACCGCCGCTGCGAGTTCTTCCAGCGATGGCGGCGCCGCAAGGTGCGTATGTAGCAGGTCCTTGGCGATCAGCACCGCGCGGTGCTCTTTGCCGGGGTTGCCGACTTCTCGCACCGCCGCGTGACGCTGCAACAGCAACAGCATCATCTCGCGCCACACCGTTTGCTGTTGCAGCGCGGTGGCGGGGCTTTCGAGCAAGCGGTGCAACTGCGCAAAGCCGTTGACCAGATCCGCATCGCGATACAGCGTGGCGCCGAACGCCGGCAGACTTGTAGTGGACAGCTCCAGCTCATCCAGCAGCGAAACGATTTGCGCGGTATCGGGATAAAACGCCCGATACAGCCAGCCGTCCTCAGTGCCCTTGTGTCCGGTGTGCAGTTCGTCCGGATTGATCAACACCAGCGTGCCGCTGCCGGCCAGATGCTCGGCGCCGCGATAGCGATAACGCTGGGCACCGGCCATGATCATGCCGATCACGAAGCCGTCGTGCACATGCGGGGCGAAACGCTGCTCGATGTAGCGTGCCGACAGCAATTCGACCCCGGCCAGCGGCGCGGTTTGCCAGAAGCGGATCGACTCGCCCTGATCGCTCATGCGGGCACGCTGGCCAGCCACTGCGGGATGCGTCGTTCCAGGTAGTAACCAGGCTGACGTAGCGAGCCGTCGACAAAGCCGACGTGCCCGCCGCGTGCCTGCAATTCAAATGCAGTCGAGGCCGACAGCTCGCTGGCCTGCGGCAAACTGTGCGGGAACACGAACGGATCGTCCGCCGCCTGAATGATCAGGGTCGGCGTGCGGATTTCGCCGAGGAAATAGCGGCTCGACGCGCGGCGATAGTAATCCTCGGCATCATTGAAACCGTGCAATGGCGCGGTTACCCGGCCATCAAAATCCCAGAACGTGCGCATGTTTTCCAGCGAGCCAAGGGCTGCCAGCGCGGCGAATCCGTCTTCGCGACCGTCATGCTGAAACTGCCGTTGCTTGTTCTTGATATAGGCGACCATCTCGCGCATGAAGTGCGCTTGATAGACCTTGGAAAAACCCTGGCCGATGCGGTCGGCGCATTGATCAAGGCGAAACGGCACCGACACTGCCACCGCGCCGAGTACGCCACTGGCGCTGCCGGTTTCCCCAAGATGTTTGAGCAGCACGTTACCGCCGAGGGAGTAGCCGACGGCATACAACGGTGCCAGTGGTCGTTTGGCGCGCAGGTGCCTGATGGTTTCGGCGAGGTCTTCGCTGGCGCCGGAGTGATAGCTGCGCGGCAGCAGATTCGGCTCGCCCGAGCAGCCGCGCCAGTTCAACGCGACACTGGCCCAGCCTTGATCGGCCAAGGCCTTCTGGATGCCGGCCACATAAGGCGAATTGGAGGAGCCGGTCAGCCCGTGCAGCACCAGCACCAACGGCGCATCCGCTGTGTGCGGGCCATGCCAGTCGAGATCGAGGAAGTCGCCATCCTCAAGCCACAGGCGTTCGCGTTCACGCTCGATATGCACAGTTTTGCGCCACAGCGGCCCCCACAAGGTTTGCAGGTGCGGATTGCCGAGGCCGAAGGCGGGGTTGAAGCGTTCTGAAGAGGCGGACACGATGGTTCTCGATGCAGAGCGGCGACCCTGTTGGAAGGGGCGCCGCTGATTCAGGCCGGTCGGTTAACCGGCGATCTCTGCCGTACGTTGCCACAGCGCGTAGTAAACCCGGCCGGATTTCTGTTCGCGGTGCAGGCGCCAGTTGCCCGGCAGGCCCAGCGTCGATGGCGCCGTTTCGCTTTCAGTGTAGATCCACGAGTCGGGCGCCAGCCACTGACGCTCTTCGAGCAAGGTGCAAACGGCTGGCAGCAGGTTCTGGTTGAACGGCGGGTCGAGGAATACCAGATCGAATGCACTGGCGGTCTGGGTTTCCAGATAACGCAGCGCATCGGCGGTCTGCACCTGGCCGTTGGTGCAGCGCAGGGTGCCGAGGTGTTCCTTCAGGCTGGAGACGGCAATGTTGCTGGCATCCAGCGCCTGACCCATGGCTGCGCCACGCGACAGTGCTTCGAGAAACAGCGCGCCGCTGCCGGCGAACGGGTCGAGTACCTTGGCCCCTTCAACGTACGGCGCGAGCCAGTTGAACAAGGTTTCACGCACGCGATCCGGCGTCGGGCGCAGGCCCGGCGCGTCGGGGAAGCTCAGCTTGCGGCTGCGCCATTGGCCGCCAATGATGCGCAACTGATTCACACCGTTGTGGACGTTATGCGCAGGTTTTTTGGGTGCTCGAGTCGCCATTAATGCTCCGGAACCCCGAGCGGTTGCTCGGCAGGTTTATCAGATGGGGCCGGTAACGGCTTTTGCGGCACGGTCGGGCCAGCGGTGACGATGACCATTTTGTCCGTGCTCAGGTGTTTGTTCAGCGCCTCGCGGACTTGCTCGACGGTCAGGCTCTGCGACTGACGCATGAAGTCGTCCAGGTAGCTCAGCGGCAGATTATAGAAGCCCATCGCGCCGAGTTGGCCGACGATATCGGCATTGCTCGCGGTGGACAGCGGGAAGCTGCCGGCCAGTTCGCGTTTGGCGTCGTCGAGTTCTTTCTGCGTCGGCCCGGTTTTCAGGTAGTCAGCGAGCACGTCCTGCACCAGTTTCAGGGTGCCTTCGCTCATTTCTGCGCGGGTCTGCAGGTTGATCATGAACGGGCCACGTGCCTGCATCGGGCTGAACGCCGAGTACACGCCGTAGGTCAGGCCACGCTTCTCGCGCACTTCGCTCATCAGGCGCGTGCCGAAGCCGCCGCCACCGAGGATCTGGTTGCCCATCGACAGCGCGGCGTAATCCGGATCGTCACGGTCGATACCCAGTTGCGCGATCATCAGATTGGTCTGCTTCGACGGGAACTCGATATGGCCTGTGCTGGCCTTCGGTTCCTGCGGTTGCGCGATCTTCGCCAGCGCCGGGCCTTTCGGCAGGGCAGAAGAGACCTGATTGGCAATCGCCTCGGCTTCTGCGCGAGACAAATCGCCGACCAGTGCGATCACCACGTTGCCAGCGGCGTAGGCCTTGGCGTGGAACTCACGCAGTTGCGCGAGGGTAATCTTCGGCACGCTTTGCGGGTTGCCATCGCTCGAATGCGCGTACGGATGATCGCCATACAGACGCTTCATCAGCTCAAGGCTGGCGAGTTTGCCGGGGTTCTGTTTCTGGTATTCGAAACCGGCGAGCATCTGGTTCTTGATGCGCGCGAAGGAATCGGCCGGGAAGGTCGGTTTGCCGATGACTTCCGAGAACAGCTTCAAAGCAGGCTCGCGCTTGTCGGCAGCACTCAGGCTGCGCAGCGAGGCCAGCGCCATGTCCTTGAACGCACCGTTGCCGAAATCCGCACCCAAGCCTTCAAAGCCCTGAGCGATGGCGCCGACGTCTTTGCCGGCGACACCTTCATTGAGCATCGCATTGGTCAGCACCGCCAGGCCCGACGCGTTGCCGTCCTGGCTGCTGCCGGCGGCAAAGATCAGGCGCATATCGAACATCGGCAGCTCGTGGGCTTCGACGAACAATACTTTGGCGCCTTCGGCGGTGTTCCAGGTTTGCACGTCGAGTGTGCGGCTGGCCGGGGCCTTGCCGTCGAGTTCGGTCAGTGATTGCAGCTTCTGGCTGGTCTTGGCGTTGTCCAAGGCTTCGCTGGCATTACTGTGAGCGCCTGGCGACAGGTACAGCGCGGCAGAGCCGATCACTGCCACGGCGATCAGGCCGAGCAGCAGGCGTGGGGATTTGCGCTTACTCATGAGTCGTCTCCAGTGGCAGGACGTGGGCGACGCTGAGACGTTCGCGGGTGAAATACAGCTTGGCGGCGTTCTGGATGTCTTGCGGGGTCACGCTTTCCAGATCGGCGAGTTCGGTGTCCATCAGTTTCCACGACAGGCCGACGGTTTCCAGTTGGCCAATCGCCGTGGCCTGGCTGGTGATCGAATCACGTTCGAAGACCAGACCGGCAATCACTTGTGCTCGCACGCGCTCCAGTTCTTCAGCGGACGGCGCGGTGGTTTTCAGCTGTTCCAACAGCTTCCACAGACCGGCCTCGGCTTGCGCGATGGTCTTTTTCTTCTGCGTGTTCGGGGTTGCCGACAGGGTGAACAGGCTGTCGCCTCGCGTGTAAGCGTCGTAGCTCGACGAACCACCGGAAACCAGCTCTTCGCCGCGCTCCAGTTGCGTCGGGATGCGCCCGCTGTAACCGCCGTCGAGCAACGCCGAGATCAGGCGCAAGGCGTTGACCGAGCGCTTGTCTTCAGCCGTGGCAATGCTGGGTACGTTGAAACCGAGCATCAAGCTAGGCAGCTGCGTTTGCACATGCAGGGTGATCTGGCGTTCGCCGGGTTCGGCCAGTTCCAGCGGCTTTTTCGCCGGTGGCACGTCGCGCTTGGCGATCGGGCCGAAATAGCGTTGGGCGAGGGTTTTCACTTCGTCCGGAGTAACGTCACCGACTACCACCAGCGTGGCGTTGTTTGGCACATACCAGGACTGGTACCAGTGGCGCAGTTCTTCGACCTTCATGCGGTCGAGGTCGGCCATCCAGCCGATGGTCGGTGTGTGGTAGCCGCTGGCCGGGTAGGCCATGGCCTTGTAGCGCTCGTAGGCCTTGGACATCGGCTTGTCATCGGTGCGCAAGCGGCGCTCTTCCTTGATGACTTCGATCTCCTTGGCGAACTCGTCGGCCGGCAGGCGCAGATTGGCCATGCGGTCGGCTTCCAGTTCAAAGGCAACGCCCAGACGGTCGCGGGCCAGCACTTGGTAGTAAGCGGTGAAGTCGTCACTGGTGAAGGCGTTCTCTTCGGCGCCCAAGTCGCGAAGGATCAGCGACGCTTCGCCGGGGCCGACTTTCTCGCTGCCCTTGAACATCATGTGCTCAAGCGCGTGGGACAGACCGGTCTGGCCCGGGGTTTCGTAGCTGGAACCGACCTTGTACCAGACCTGCGAGACCACCACGGGCGCGCGATGGTCTTCGCGCACGACGACCTTGAGGCCGTTGTCGAGGGTGAATTCGTGGGTCGGTTGCGGGTCGGCCGCCAAGGCCGAAAGGGGCAGGCAGACTGTGCTGAGCAGCAGGCCTGCGGCGCGGCGGGCTAGAGCATTCATTCGTTTTTTAACCTGTTGGGCTGCCCGCTTGGTCTTAGCGTCGGCGGGCGAGAGGGTGCTAGGATACTGATCCGTTTTACTGGCGGCCACGCCTATCAAGCCACTGATCGGTCGATAGGTTGTATGGGTTCCCGGCAGAAGCTTTGAGTTTGTCAGCTAAACTCTGCGTTTTCGCCGACGATGCCGTTCCAGTCCTTCGTATTAATCGACCTTTGAGGTGCCTGTGGCGCCTCGACAAAATGTTGCGCGTGAACAAGCTGGGTGAAACACAGTCTGTTCTGCATCGAATATTTATTTGCCGGGGCGCCCTTATGGCGCGTCGCTACCGTGAGATAGCCGTCCTCCATGTTTGGTTCCAACGACGACAAGAAGACCCCAGCTGCGGCTGGCGAGAAGAAAAGCCTGTTCGGATGGCTGCGTAAGAAACCGCAGGAACCCGTCGTCGAACAGCCGCCGGTGATTCCTGAGCCAGCCCCTGCGCCAGCTCCAGTCATAGAAGAAGAGCCGGCACCGATTGTTCTGCCGATTGCCGAGCCGGTGCTGCAACCGGTTGAGCCAGAGCCTGAGCCAGAAGCGCCTGAGGCGGCTGAACTGCCGCTGACTCCGGCGGCTGAGCCTTGGCTGACCTTGCCGGTGGCGGAAGAGCCGGTGGCATTGGTTGAAGAGGCTGCGCCGCATATCACTCCGGTGATTCCTGCGCCTGCATTTGTGCCTGAAGTGGTGCCGGCGCCTGTGGTTGAGCCGGTTGTCGAGCCTGCACCGGTTGTCGTCGAGACTGTTGTCGCTGAACCGGTTGCCCCGGTCGTTGTTGCTCCGGTAGCGCCGGTCATTCATCAGCCAGAGCCTGCACCTGAACCCGTTATTGCTGCTCCGGTGATGCCGGTCGAAGTGGTAGCCGAAGCCCCAGTCGAAGCCCCGCGCACCGAAGAATCCAAAGCCGGCTTCTTCGCCCGCCTCAAGCAAGGCCTGTCGAAAACCAGCGCCAGCATCGGCGAGGGCATGGCCAGCCTGTTCCTCGGCCGTAAAACCATCGACGACGATTTGCTCGATGACCTCGAAACCCGTCTGCTCACCGCCGACGTGGGTGTCGAAGCCACCACGCAGATCATTCAGCGCCTGACCCAGAAGGTCGCCCGCAAAGAGCTGGCCGATGCCGACGCGCTGTACAAATCCCTGCAGGCCGAACTGGCCGCGATGCTCAAACCGGTCGAACAACCGCTGAAAATCGCCTCGCAGAACAAGCCATTCGTGATTCTGGTAGTTGGCGTCAACGGCGCCGGCAAAACCACCACCATCGGCAAACTGGCGAAGAAGCTGCAACTGGAAGGCAAGAAAGTCATGCTCGCCGCCGGTGACACCTTCCGCGCTGCTGCCGTGGAGCAATTGCAGGTCTGGGGCGAGCGCAACAAGATCCCGGTGATCGCTCAGCACACCGGCGCCGACTCGGCTTCGGTGATCTTCGACGCCGTGCAGGCCGCCAAGGCCCGTGGTATCGATGTATTGATCGCTGACACCGCCGGTCGTCTGCACACCAAAGACAACCTGATGGAAGAACTGAAAAAGGTTCGCCGGGTCATCGGCAAGCTCGACGCCGACGCACCGCACGAAGTGCTGCTGGTGCTCGACGCCGGTACTGGCCAGAACGCCATCAACCAGGCCAAGCAATTCAACCAGACCGTCGAACTGACCGGCCTGGCGCTGACCAAACTCGACGGTACCGCCAAGGGCGGGGTGATTTTCGCCCTGGCCAAGCAGTTCGGCCTGCCGATCCGCTACATCGGCGTCGGTGAAGGCATCGACGATTTGCGTACCTTTGAAGCCGAACCCTTTGTCCAGGCACTGTTTGCCGAGCGGGAGCGTTCATGATTCGTTTCGAACAGGTCGGTAAACGCTACCCGAACGGTCACGTCGGCTTGCATGAGCTGAGCTTTCGAGTCCGTCGTGGCGAGTTCTTGTTTGTCACCGGCCACTCCGGTGCCGGTAAATCCACCTTGTTACGCCTGTTGCTGGCGATGGAACGTCCAACCAGCGGCAAACTGCTGCTGGCCGGGCAAGACCTGAGCACCATCAGCAATGCGCAGATTCCGTTCCTGCGCCGGCAGATCGGCGTGGTGTTCCAGAACCACCAGTTGCTGTTCGATCGCACGGTGTTCAACAACGTCGCCTTGCCGCTGCAGATTCTTGGCTTGTCCAAGGCCGAAATCGCCAAGCGTGTCGACTCGGCGCTGGAGCGCGTGGCGCTGTCGGATAAAACCGATCTGTACCCGGGCGACCTGTCCACCGGCCAGCAACAGCGCGTCGGCATCGCCCGCGCCATCGTGCACCGCCCGGCCTTGCTGCTGGCGGACGAACCGACCGGTAACCTCGACCCGCGTCTGGCGGCCGAGATCATGGGCGTGTTCGAAGACATCAACCGTCTGGGCACCAGCGTGCTGATCGCCAGTCACGACCTGGCACTGATCGCGCGCATGCGTCACCGCATGCTGACCCTGCAACGCGGCCGATTGATTGGCGACGGGGAGGCCGGCGAATGAGTGCGACACGCAGTCCGAAGGTCTCCGAGCGCGTGGCCCCGAAAGCCGCCGATCCACAGCCGCCGAAGAAGAAAAAACACGACGAAGACGACGGCCCGGACTTTGCCACGTTGTTCCGTGCCTGGGTCGAAAGTCATCGCGCCAGTCTGCTCGACAGCCTGCGCCGTTTGGGCAAACAGCCGATTGGCAGCTTCTTCACCTGCATGGTGATGGCGGTAGCGCTGAGTCTGCCGATGGGGCTTTCGCTGTTGCTCAACAACGTCGAACGTCTTGGCGGCTCGTGGCAGCGGGCAGCGCAGATCTCGCTGTATCTGCAACTTGACGCCAGCCCGGAGCAAGGCGAGTCGTTGCGTGAACAGATCAAAGGCATGCCCGGCGTAGCTGATGCTGAATATGTCGGCCGCGATCAGGCGCTGGAAGAGTTTCAGCAGCAATCCGGGTTGGGCGAAGCCCTGCGCGAGCTGCCGGAGAACCCGTTGCCGGGCGTGGTGCTGGTCACCCCGAATGAAGTCGACAAGCCGACGCTGGAAGCATTAAGACAAAAACTTTCCGAATTGCCCAAGGTACAACAGGCGCAACTTGATCTAGTCTGGGTCGAGCGTCTGGCCGCCATCCTCAAGCTTGGCGATCGTTTTGTCTTCGGTCTGACGGTGCTTTTGGTTTCCGCATTACTTTTGGTGATAGGCAATACCATTCGTCTTCATATTGAAAACCGCCGCACAGAGATAGAAGTGATTAAACTCGTCGGCGGCACTGACAGCTATGTGCGTCGTCCCTTCCTTTATATGGGCGCGTTGTATGGCTTCGGTGCGGGGCTTCTGTCCTGGGGTGTATTGGCGTTCGGCCTGAACTGGCTGAACGATGCGGTGGTTGGACTGGCCGGCTTGTACGGCAGTGATTTCGCGCTGGCCGGAGTGCCAGTTGCCGACGGTCTGTCGCTCTTGCTTGGCGCGGTGCTGTTGGGTTATATCGGTGCATGGATTGCAGTCGCACGCCATCTCAGGGAGCTGGCGCCGAAGTAGAATCTTTTTTGCGCGTGATTGACCTCGCGGTTTTTTTGGGAACTTGCACTTGAATTCCCGGTCAATTTTTCGCAGTGCCGAGAGGCACGAGTATGTAAGTGGGAGGTTTTTTCGTATGACCAATTCTTTGCAACCTGCGTATGCGTTGGTTCCGGGTGCGAACCTGGAAGCCTACGTGCACACCGTCAACAGCATTCCATTGCTGACGCCGGAGCAGGAGCGTGAACTGGCCGAGAGTCTCTACTATGAGCAGGATTTGGGGGCGGCTCGGCAGATGGTGCTCGCCCACCTGCGTTTTGTTGTACATATCGCCCGTAGCTATTCCGGCTACGGTCTGGCTCAGGCTGACCTGATCCAGGAAGGTAACGTCGGCCTGATGAAGGCCGTGAAGCGCTTCAACCCGGAAATGGGTGTGCGTCTGGTGTCGTTCGCCGTGCACTGGATCAAGGCGGAAATTCACGAGTTCATCCTGCGCAACTGGCGCATTGTGAAAGTCGCGACCACCAAGGCCCAGCGCAAGCTGTTCTTCAACCTGCGCAGCCAGAAGAAACGTCTGGCGTGGCTGAACAACGAGGAAGTCCACCGTGTGGCGGAAAGCCTCGGCGTCGAGCCGCGTGAAGTGCGCGAAATGGAAAGTCGCCTGACCGGCCATGACATGGCTTTCGACCCGGCTGCTGAAGCCGACGACGACAGCGCTTTCCAGTCGCCGGCCAACTACCTGGAAGACCACCGGTACGACCCGGCGCGTCAACTGGAAGATGCCGACTGGAGCGACAACTCCAATAACAACCTGCACGAAGCGCTGGAAGTGCTGGACGAACGTAGCCGCGACATCCTCTACCAGCGCTGGCTGGCAGAAGAGAAAGCCACGCTGCACGACCTGGCGCAGAAGTACAACGTGTCGGCCGAGCGGATCCGTCAGCTCGAGAAGAGCGCGATGAACAAGCTCAAGTTGTCGATCGCCGCGTAACCGGCGCCTCGGCAATAAAAAACGCCTCGATCAGCGATGATCGGGGCGTTTTCATTTGTGCGGACATACTGGCCCCTGTGGGAGCGAGCCTGCTCGCGAAAGCGAATGTTCATTCAACACTGATGTTGACTGACACACCGTATTCGCGAGCAGGCTCGCTCCCACATGGGATCTTCAGGGTTTGGAAGATTCGTGACTGGTTATCGAGACCACGGTGCTCGCCGCGAATCGTTCAGGCCGAGCAAATAACTATCCCCACCCAACTGACTCATCTGCTGCCGAATCCACCCGGCCCGCCGCGACACATAAGCGGTCGGATGGCTAGCACTCCACACCCGAGGATTCGGCAGAACGGCGGCAAGATAACTCGCCTGCTGCCGTGACAACGATTTCGCGCTCACGCCAAAGTGATGGCGGGCGGCGGCTTCGGCGCCGAACACCCCGTCATCCCACTCGACGCTGTTCAGGTACACCTCAAGAATCCGCTGCTTGGGCCAGAATACCTCGATCAACGCGGTAAACCAGGCTTCGAGACCTTTACGCAGATAGCTGCGCCCGGCCCACAGAAACAGGTTTTTCGAAACCTGCTGACTCAAGGTGCTGGCGCCGCGAATCGATCCACCGAGCTCGTTGTGCGCCAGTGCGGCCTGGATCGCGCTGAAATCAAAACCCCAGTGCTCGGGAAACTTCTGATCCTCACCGGCCATGACCGCGACTTTGAGGTCGTCGGAGATCTCGTCCCATGGCTTCCAGGTACGTTGCAGGTCAATCGGCTCGCCATCGACCCAGGATTCAACCTTGCGCTCGACCATCAATGCCGTGCCCGGCGGCGGCACGAAGCGAAACACCAGCACCAGCAAGATGCTGCCGCCGGCGAACCAGAGCAGGGCCTTCGTGAGACGACGGAAAATAGTACGCAGCATAGAGATGGCTTGGCCGAACCGGTGGAGCGGGCCATTATACAGACCCTGCCGATCGCGTCTGACTGGAGTTCCTCATGCTGCGTGGCTTTTTGATGCTGGCCGCTTTTTTTGGTTTTACCGGGGTCGCTTTGGGCGCATTCGCTGCCCATGGCTTGAAAAATCGCCTTACGCCTGAGTACCTGACGATTTTCCACACCGGCGTCACCTATCAGCTGGTGCACACCCTGGCGCTGTTCGGCGTGGCGCTACTGGCCTCGCAGATTCAGGGTCGACTGGTCACTTGGGCCGGCGTTTCCTTCACCGTCGGCATTCTGCTGTTCTCCGGCAGTCTGTACGTGCTGACCACCACCGGCATCAGCAAGCTCGGCATCATCACCCCGTTCGGTGGCCTGGCATTTCTGGTCGGCTGGCTGTGCCTTGGGCTCGCCGCCTGGCGCCTGCAACCAACCGCTTGACGCTTGGTGCTGACCTTTAGGTCATGATCGGGCTAGAATGCCAGCCCCTAAAAATGATGGCGGCATTGCGCATGCGCATTCAGTTGAACGGTGAATCCCTTGAACTGCCCGACGGCGAGACCGTTGCGGCCCTGATCACCCGTCTGGAACTGACCGGACGCCGGGTGGCAGTCGAACTCAATCTGGATATCGTCCCGCGCAGCCAGCATGCCGACACCACGCTCAATGACGGCGACAACGTTGAAGTGGTGCACGCCATCGGCGGCGGCTGATCGTCCGGCCCGCGAGGGCACAGAATTCTGCAAGACCCTCACTCCTAAAGAGGATTCCCCATGAGCATCGTTCGTAGCGACAAGCCTTTTGTGCTGGCCGGTCGTACTTACCAGTCGCGTTTGCTGGTCGGTACCGGCAAGTACCGTGACATGGAAGAAACCCGTCAGGCCATCGAAGCCTCGGGTGCCGAGATCGTCACCTTCGCCGTGCGCCGCACCAACCTGGGCCAGATCGAAGGCGAGCCGAACCTGCTCGACGTGCTGTCGCCGCAGCGCTACACCTTCCTGCCGAACACCGCCGGTTGCTACGACGCCATCGAAGCCGTGCGCACCTGCCGCCTGGCCCGTGAGCTGCTCGACGGCCACAACCTGGTGAAGCTGGAAGTACTGGCCGACCAGAAAACCCTGTTCCCTAACGTCATCGAAACCCTCAAGGCTGCGGAAACGCTGGTCAAGGAAGGTTTCGACGTGATGGTTTACACCAGCGATGACCCGATCATCGCCCGTCAACTGGCAGAAATCGGCTGCATCGCGGTCATGCCGCTGGCCGGTCTGATCGGTTCCGGTCTGGGGATCTGCAACCCGTACAACCTGCAGATCATCCTCGAAGAAGCCAAGATTCCTGTGTTGGTCGACGCCGGTGTTGGTACTGCCTCCGACGCGACCATCGCCATGGAACTGGGTTGCGATGCGGTGCTGATGAACTCGGCCATCGCCCACGCCCAGCAGCCGGTGATGATGGCTGAAGCCATGAAACACGCCATCGTGGCAGGCCGTCTGGCCTACCTCGCTGGCCGTATGCCGAAAAAACTCTATGCCAGCGCCTCTTCGCCGCTGGATGGTCTGATCAAGTAAGAGCCATTGATGACTGAATCGAACGACACGCCTATCCAGACGGAAGAAGGCGACGAGCGCCAACACCGCCGCATCAAGAGTTTCGTGATGCGCGCCGGGCGCATGACCGAAGGCCAGCAACGCGGTCTGGACCAGGGTGCGCCGCTGTACGTGCTGCCGCTGGCCGATGCGCCGGTGGATTACGATCAGGTTTTCGGCCGTTCGGCACCGCGCTCGCTGGAGATCGGTTTCGGCATGGGCCACTCGCTGCTGGAAATGGCAGCGGCCGCACCGGATCAGGATTTCATTGGTGTGGAAGTTCACCGTCCGGGTGTCGGCGCGCTGCTCAATGGCGTGCTGACCCAAGGCCTGACCAACCTGCGGGTCTACGATTGCGACGCGATCGAAGTGCTCAACCGCTGCATCGCCGACAACAGCCTCGATCGCCTGATGCTGTTCTTCCCGGACCCGTGGCACAAGAGCCGTCACCACAAGCGTCGTATCGTTCAGGCCTCGTTCGCTGAACTGGTGCGCAGCAAGTTGAAGGTCGGCGGCATTCTGCACATGGCCACCGACTGGGAACCGTATGCCGAATACATGCTGGAAGTGATGAATGTAGCCCCGGGCTACCGCAACCTCGCCGAAGACGGCAAGTGCGTACCGCGCCCGGCCGAACGCCCGATCACCAAGTTCGAACGCCGCGGCGAACGTCTTGGCCATGGCGTGTGGGACCTGAAGTTCGAAAAACAGTCCTGAGTATCACGCGGTAAAAAATGTAGGAGTGAGCCTGCTCGCGATTGCGCACTGACAGTCACCGAAGAGGTTGAATGTCAGACCGCTATCGCGAGCAGGCTCACTCCTACAGTTGTTTTGGGTGTACTGAAAGATTAGCGACGATCAGCGACTACGCCGATCAGGACGAGAACCACCAACAACACCGGCGCCAGGCTGTAGTTGTTGAACTGGCTCAAACCCTTGATCACCCATGGCGTGGCGTAGATCAGTGCGGCGCCACTGCCGATCACGCACAGCAGCGACATCAGCGGTATGCGCAAGGCGCCGGCGATGCTGCCCAGGCGTTGCTCGACCCAGCCTTTAAAGTCGGCGCCGAACAGCACCAGCAGGCAGCCCACCAAGGCCAGAGCAATTTCCGAGAGGTTGCTGCGGCTCCAGCGGGAGACGGTGGCGAGCAGGTCGAGTATCAAATCCATGGGTTTTTCCTTGGGGCTGAAGTTGAGGGTTGGGCTCAGTTCAGAAATTGTTGCAGCAAGTCGTTGAGAAACAGCTGTCCGCGCTCGGTGGCCGCCAGACGTGACGGTTCGACCTGCAACAGACCGCTTTGTTCTGCCGCGGCCCGGCCTTCGGCGAGGCTTTCCAGCGACAGGCCAGTGCGCTCCGGATACAAGCGCGATTCGACGCCTGCGGTCAGGCGCAAAGCGTTCATCAGAAACTCGAACGGCATCTCGTCATTGGTCAGCGCTTTTTCGCCGGCCTGGAAGCTTTTCGCCGGATTAAGATAGTCCTTCGGCAAACGGGTCTTCCAAGTGCGCACAATACGTCCGTCCGGATGGCTGAGCTTGCCATGCGCGCCCGCACCAATGCCGATGAAGTCGCCAAAACTCCAGTAATTGAGGTTATGCCGCGCCGGTCGCCCGGCCTGTGCATAAGCCGACACTTCGTATTGCGCGTAACCGTGCTCGGCCAACAGCGCTTGCCCGGCTTCTTGAATGTCCCACAGCGTGTCGTCTTCCGGCAGCACCGGCGGCTGATTCCAGAACACCGTGTTCGGCTCCAGCGTCAGTTGATACCAGGAAATGTGCGTCGGATTCAGTGCGATGGCCTGGCGCAGATCGCTCAAGGCATCGTCCAGCGACTGGTCGGGCAAACCGTGCATCAAGTCGAGATTGAAGTTATCGAACCCGGCCTGCCGCGCCATGCCTGCCGCGCGCACCGCTTCGTCCCCGTTGTGAATGCGGCCCAGCGCCTTGAGCTTTTCCTGCTGGAAGCTCTGGATACCGATCGACAAACGATTGATCCCCAGCTTGCGGTACGCGACGAACTTCTCTTGTTCGAAGGTCCCGGGATTGGCTTCCAGAGTGATTTCGATGTCGTGGGCAAACGGAATGCGCTGCTCGACGCCTTCGAGCAAACGCCCAAGCGCTTCGGCGCTGAACAGGCTCGGCGTGCCGCCACCAAAGAAGATCGAGCTGATTTCACGGCCGTAAACCGCGTGCAGATCCTGATCGAGATCGGCCAGTAAGGCGTCGACGTATTCCTGCTCTGGCAAAACCGGGCTGGCGGTGTGCGAGTTGAAATCGCAATACGGGCATTTGCGCACACACCACGGGATGTGGATGTACAGCGCCAGGGGCGGCAGCGTCGGCAGCGGCGCCCGAGGCGAAGAGGCGGCGCCGCCGACAATCAGCGACGACGCGGAAGAGTCACGGGTCATTTCAAGCCCAGACGCTGGCGCAGCAGATCCATTGCACGGGCGCGGTGGCTGATCTGGTTCTTGTCCGTCGGGCTCAGCTCGGCGCTGGATACGTCACGCTCCGGAACCCAGAACAGCGGGTCATAACCGAAGCCGTGCTCGCCGCTGGCGGCGGTCAGAATCCGCCCGTGCCACAGGCCTTCGCAGAGGATCGGCAACGGATCATCGGCGTGACGCACCAGCGCCAGCACGCAAACGAACTGCGCACCGCGCTCGGCTTGCGGCACGTCCTTCAAGGCGTCGAGCAGTTTGGCGTTGTTCGCCGCATCACCCTTGCCGTCGGCATAACGCGCCGAATAGATGCCCGGCGCACCGCCGAGGAAATCCACCGCCAGACCGGAATCGTCGGCCAGCGCTGGCAACCCGGAAATCCGTGCGGCATTACGTGCCTTGAGAATGGCGTTCTCGACGAACGACAGGCCGGTTTCCTCCGGCTCGACCTTGCTCCACTCGCCAATCGAGCGCAGTTGCACCGATTCGCCGAGCATGGCCTGGAGTTCTTTGAGTTTGCCGGCGTTATGGCTGGCCAGTACGAGCTGCTTGATGTTCATCATTCGCCGGGAAAGAGTTCTTGGTTGAAATTGATGGTGTTGATCTTGTCGCCGTTCTGCACCTTGATTTCAAAGGTGCGGATTGCCTGCTGTTCCACCGGGTACTGGGCGATGTAGTAGATCGCGCCCTGTTCGGTGATCTGGCGGAAATTCAGCGGCACGCTCTGGCTGGTCAGGTCTTTGACCGTGCCGGTGACGTTGGCGACCAATGGTTTGCCGTCCTTGATCACCGAGACGTTGATCACGCCCTGATTCTTGCTGCGAATCAGTTCTGCAGCCTTGGCGATGTCCGGTTGCAGGTACGTCGAGTTGAAAGTGTTGTAGTGCACCGTCACGTCGCCAAAGTTTTCCTGACGCTCGCCCTTGATGACGTCGGCCGCCAGAGCGCTGGCGCTCAGGCAGGCAGTCAATAACAACAACGCTAAACGACCCATGATCGTGCTCCTCGAAATGACGGGATTCAGACCGCGACTTTGTGGTCTGCAAGCTGCGGGCTGCTGACGCGGTAGATACCGATCTCACCTAACAGATTAGGCCATAGCTTACTGGCCCACCCGTGACGGTGCTGTTGATCCACGGCAAGCCGATCAATGACCTTCGCATCACGTTCGCGGCAAAGTGCTTCAAAGTCTTCGAAGGTGCAGAAGTGAATGTTCGGCGTGTTGTACCAGGTGTACGGCAGGAACTCGGAGACCGGCATGCGGCCCTTGCTCGCCAGGTACCAGCGGCAGCGCCAGTGACCGAAATTGGGGAAAGTGATGATGCACTGGCGACCGACGCGGAGCATTTCGTCGAGGATCTTGTCCGGGTAGTGCACGGCTTGCAGGGCCTGGGTCATGACGACGATGTCGAAACTGTTGCTGGCGAAGTTGCCCAGCCCCTTGTCCAGATCCTGCTCAATGACGTTGATGCCCTTGGCCACGCACTCGGCGATGTTCTCGGCGTCGTTTTCCAGGCCATAACCGGTGACGTTCTTGTTGTCGCGCAACCAGGTCAGCAGCTCGCCGTCACCGCAACCGAGGTCGAGGACGCGGCTGCCGGCGGGGATCCATTCCTGGATGATTTCCAGATCAGCTCTCATGGCTTTCTCACAGCGTGATGCGGTTCATGTAATTGCCGAACGCCTGCAAGTAGCGCGGGATCGGAATCAGGAAGGCGTCGTGGCCCTGCGGAGCATCGATTTCCAGATAGCTGACGTCTTTGCGCGCCGCCATCAGCGCATCCACCAGTTCCCGCGAACGGGCCGGGGAGAAACGCCAGTCGGTGGTGAACGACATCACACAAAACTTGGCCGTGGCGTTTTCAAAGGTTTTCGCCAGATTATCGTCGAAGTTCGCCGCCGGATCGAAGTAATCCAGTGCCTTGGTCATCAACAGATAGGTGTTGGCGTCGAAGCGTCCGGAGAACTCTTCGCCCTGATAGCGCAGGTAACTTTCGACCTGGAACTCGACGCTGTGGAAGTCGTAGTTGAGCTTTTCGCTCTTCAGGCCACGGCCGAATTTTTCGCCCATCGAATCGTCGGACAGGTAAGTGATGTGGCCGACCATGCGCGCCAGCATCAAGCCGCGCTTGGGAATCACGCCGGCTTCCTGGAACGAGCCGCCGTGGAATTCCGGGTCAGTGAGGATCGCCTGACGCGCGACTTCGTTGAAGGCGATGTTCTGCGCCGACAGCTTCGGCGCCGAGGCGATGGCCAGACAGTGCCGCACGCGATCCGGATAAGTGATGGTCCATTGCAACGCCTGCATACCGCCGAGGCTGCCGCCGATCACCGCCGCCCACTGGCCGATGCCGAGCAGGTCAGCGAGACGCGCCTGGCTGTGCACCCAATCTTCCACGGTGAGCACCGGGAAGTCGGCACCGAACGGTTTGCCGGTCTCCGGGTTGATGCTGCTCGGGCCGGTTGAGCCGTTGCAGCCGCCGAGGTTGTTCAGGCTGACCACGAAGAATTTATGGGTGTCGATCGGTTTGCCGGGGCCGATGCAGCTGTCCCACCAACCGGGTTTGCGGTCGTCGACGCTGTGATAACCGGCAGCGTGATGGTGGCCGGACAAGGCGTGGCAAATCAGCACGGCGTTGCTCGCCTGCGCGTTCAGCGTGCCGTAGGTTTCGTAGATCAGGTCATAGGCGGCCAGCGAACGGCCACAGGCCAAGGCCAGCGGTTCGCTGAAGTGCGCGGTTTGCGGCGTCACCAGACCAACAGAATCGGGGGGAAAGGCAGTTGGCATCGACCCTGCTCTCGTTGAAATGAGGCGTAAGTCTAAAGACCGGGGGGGTTAGCGGCAAGCAACTACCTGCGCTCGTTCCCACGCTCTGCGTGGGAATGCCACATTGGACGCTCCGCGTCCGCTTCGGCGGGGGATGCGGAGCGTCCCGGGATGCATTCCCACGCGGAGCGTGGGAACGATCAGCGCACCAGGTCAGGCAGATCCGGCAGCTTCTTCGGCGAACAAATCTTCACCCGCTTCTGCCGGTTCAACTCACCACTGAGCAAACTGACCTGGCTCTTCGAAACGCCAAACGCCTTGGCCAGAAAACCCATCAGATAAGCATTGGCCTTGCCCTCGACCGGCGGCGCAGTCAGGCGAATCTTCAAACGATCACCGTGCAGCCCGGCGAAGTCATCGCTGCGGGCTGCCGGTTGCAGGTGACACTCGAGGATCAAGTCGTCACCGTCCCATCGAAACCAGCTCACATCAGCAGACGGAGGATTTCCGGCATCATCGTCATCGCCGCCAGATTGTTGATCACCAGCATGTCGATCAGCTTCAGCGCGAGGAAGGCGAAGATTGGCGACAGGTCCAGGCCGCCGAGATTCGGCAGGATTTTGCGGAACGGCGCCAGCGCCGGCTCGCAAATCTGGTTGACCAGTTCAGCCCCCGGATTGTGGCTGCCCGGCGCGACCCACGACAGAATCACGCTGATGATCAGGGCGAAGAAGAAGATCTTCAGGAACAGCGCGGTCACGCCGATCAGCGACCAGATCACCAGTTGCAGCGGATTGCCGGTGGTGCCGTAAGTCAGCAGCAGGGTTAGCGCCATCAGCGCCAGTTGCACCAGAATCGCCAATACCAGCGACGACATGTCGAGGCCGAACAGGCTCGGGATGATCCGACGCAGTGGCTTGAGCAGCGGCTGGGTCGCTTTGACGATGAACTGGCACAGCGGGTTGTAAAAGTTCGCGCGTACCAGTTGCAGTACGAAACGCAGCAGCACGATCAGCAGGTACAGGCTGCCGAGGGTTTGCAGCACGTAAACCGCTGCAGTGTTCAATCCAATCATGTAAGGCTCCTTATTTGCCCAGTTGTTCGGCCATTTCGGCCGAGCGGTGCGCGGCGGCGCCGAGTGCGGTTTCGACCAGGGCTTCGAAGCCATTGGCCTGGAATGACTTGATTGCAGCTTCCGTGGTGCCGTTTGGCGAGGTCACGCGACGGCGCAGTTCGGCGGCGTCAACGTCGCTGGAAACCGCCATGTGTGCGGCGCCGAGTGCGGTCTGCAGGGTCAGTTGTTCAGCGATGTCTTTCGGCAGGCCGAGTTTGACGCCCGCGGCGGTCATGGCTTCGATCAGCAGGAAGAAATACGCCGGGCCGGAGCCGGATACGGCAGTGACCGCGTCCAGTTGCTGCTCTTCTTTCAGCCACAGAGCAATGCCGACAGCGGACAGCAGCTCTTCAGCTTGCTGACGTTGCTCGGCGGTCACTTCGCGGGTCGCGTACAAACCGCTGACGCCCTGACGCAGCAGCGCCGGGGTGTTGGGCATGCAGCGCACGATCGGCTGCTCGCCAAGCCACGCGGTCATGCTGGCGCAGGTGATACCGGCAGCAATCGACACCACCAGTTGATTGGGTTTCAGGCTCGGGCGAATCGCTTCGCACACGGTTTTCATGGCTTGCGGCTTGACCGCCAGCACCACCACGTCGACGCCGTCGATGGCCTGGGCGTTATCGGCAAAGGTTTCGATGCCGTGTTCGGCGCTGACTTTGGCGCGGGTTTCTTCGCCCGGATCGCTGGCACGGATGTGTGCAGCTTCCAGACCTTTGGCGCGCAGGCCGCCGATCAGACTGGCCGCCATGTTGCCCGCACCGATAAACGCAATACGTGTGTTGCTCATGTGTGGTCCTTATCTGGAAACGTTCAAGACTGGGAATAATCGCGGGCGCCAAACAGGGCCGTACCGATACGCACCCAGGTGGCGCCTTGGGCAATGGCCGACTCGAGGTCGTGGCTCATGCCCATGGAAAGTGTGTCGAGCGGCAGATCGAGGCCGGCCTGCAATTTCTGCACCGCGGCGAAGGCCGCGTCTTGCTCGGCGCGATCGTCGGTCGGCTCGGGAATTGCCATCAAGCCGCGCAGTTTCAGCCGTGGCAGTGCGCTGATCGCGGCGGCCAATGCCGGCAGGTCAGCCGGCGTGCAACCGGATTTGCTGGCTTCACCGCTGACGTTGACCTGAATGCAGATGTTCAGCGGCGGCAGCTCGGCCGGGCGCTGTTCGGACAGACGTTGAGCGATTTTCAGGCGATCCACGGAGTGCACCCAGTCGAAATGCTCGGCGATGGCGCGAGTCTTGTTCGATTGAATGGGGCCGATGAAGTGCCAGATCAAGGGCAGGTCAGCCAGTTCGAGCTGTTTGCCCAAGGCTTCCTGCAGGTAGTTCTCGCCGAAATCCCGCAGGCCGGCGGCATACGCTTCGCGCAGGGCCTGGGCGGGTTTGGTCTTGCTCACGGCGAGCAACTGGACGCTGTTTTCAGGACGGTGTGCGGCTTGGGTCGCGGTCTGGATGCGCGAACCAACCTGAAGAATGTTGTCTGCTATCGTGGACATCAAGAGGCGCCAGCGGTCTGAAGGTTCGCGGCATTCTACTGGAATTGAGGAGCGCTATGGATATCACTGAACTGCTGGCCTTCAGCGCCAAACAAGGCGCTTCCGACTTGCACCTGTCGGCCGGTCTGCCGCCGATGATTCGTGTCGATGGCGATGTGCGGCGGATCAATCTGCCGGCGCTGGACCACAAGCAAGTGCACGAACTGATCTACGACATCATGAACGACACCCAGCGGGTCGACTTCGAGAAACATCTGGAAACCGACTTTTCCTTCGAAGTGCCGGGTGTCGCGCGTTTTCGGGTAAATGCCTTTAATCAGAACCGTGGCGCCGGCGCTGTATTCCGTACGATTCCGTCGAAAGTGCTGAGCATGGAAGACCTGGCCATGGGTGATGTCTTTCGCAAGATCACCGACGCGCCGCGCGGGCTGGTGCTGGTGACCGGCCCGACCGGTTCCGGCAAGTCGACCACGCTGGCGGCGATGATCGATTACCTCAACACCCATCGCCATCACCACATCCTGACCATTGAAGATCCAATCGAATTTGTCCACGAATCGCGCAAATGCCTGATCAATCAGCGCGAAGTCCATCGTGATACCCGCAGTTTTGCTACTGCTTTGCGTTCGGCGTTGCGCGAAGACCCGGACGTGATTCTGGTTGGCGAGATGCGTGATCTGGAAACCATTCGCCTGGCGCTGACCGCTGCTGAGACCGGGCATCTGGTGTTCGGCACCTTGCACACCACTTCAGCGGCGAAAACCATCGACCGGGTGGTCGACGTATTCCCGGGTGACGAGAAGTCGATGGTCCGCTCGATGCTGTCGGAGTCGTTGCTGGCGGTGGTTTCGCAGACGCTGATCAAGAAGATCGGCGGCGGGCGGGTGGCGGCGCACGAGATCATGCTGGGCACATCGGCAATCCGTAACCTGATCCGCGAAGACAAGGTGGCGCAGATGTATTCGGCGATTCAGACGGGTGGGTCGTTGGGCATGCAGACACTGGACATGTGCCTGAAGGAACTGGTGACCAAGGGCTTGATCAGCCGCGAGCATGCGCGGGAGAAGGCGCGGACGCCGGATAATTTCTGAGGGAGTGATTGTTCCCACGCTCTGCGTGGGAATGCAGCCCGGGACGCTCTGCGTCCCTGCCGAAGCGGACGCGGACGTCCATTGAGGCATTCCCACGCGGAGCGCGGGAATGATCGGTATGGTGTTAGCGCTGAACCACGCGCATCTGGCTCTGTTCTTTCGGCAACACCCGCTTGGCAACCACGTAATGCTGCTGCCAGTACGGCTTGTTCAGCGTATCGATGCTCACCGCTTTGCCGCGACGCGGGGCGTGGATGAAGCGATCGTTGCCCAGGTAGATGGCAACGTGGTTGACCCGGCGGCTCTTGATGTTGAAGAAAATCAGGTCGCCCGGCTTCAGATCCTTGCGTTCGACTTTCTCGCCATGACCGCTGGCCATGGCGTTCGAGGTGCGTGGCAGGTCGAACGTGGCGTCGTTGAACGCGTATTTCACCAGGCCGCTGCAATCGAAACCTTTACTTGGGCTGCTGCCGCCCCAACGATAAGGTGTACCGAGGACGTTGACTGCACGGCTCAGCACGTTGCTGCTTTCCTTGCTCGCCATCGGTGGCACCAGCTTGCTGTGGCTCTTGCTGCTCAGCGTAGTGGTTTTGCTTTTGCTGCTTTTGCTCGATGGAGCCGAAGCATGGGATTTAGGGGTAAAGCCGTTAACGTTAGGAAGACGTTGCTCACGATTGGTGGCGTGGGCGGCCAGTGGCATTAATAGGCAGATGGTTAGCCATGTCTTGAAAAATGGTCGCATTAGGCGTGGCTCTTCAGTGATAGCGCGCAACTTTATAACAGAGTTTTTTTTCATTCCGAGTCCGTTGGTCGATTCAGTTGGCAGCCAACGGAACCAAATAAGCGGCAAATGGACGCAATTGTCGGACAGAAGTCAGGTGCTATAAGGCTTTGACGGTAGCAACGGTAACATTTGCCGTACGTCGGCTACCTGTAAAAAAGTCACAAAGAATTCAAGAATATTTATCTATCGTGTGAATCGAGGTCTTCATGAACCCCTATCAACAATTTGTTCAGCAGCAAGATACGCACAGCAAAATCATCGGTTATCTGTTGTGGATTTTCGGTTTTACCGGCGCTCACCGCTTTTATTACGGCAAACCGGTGACCGGGACGATCTGGTTTTTTACCTTCGGTTTGCTGGGTATTGGCTGGCTGATCGACCTGTTTCTGATCCCGGCGATGGATCGCGAGGCCGATCTGCGTTTTACCGCAGGGCCGATCGAGTACAACGTGGCGTGGATTCTGCTGACGTTCCTTGGCGCGCTCGGTGTGCACCGGATGTACCAAGGCAAGTGGATCAGCGGACTGATCTATCTGCTGACAGGCGGGTTGTTCTTTCTGGGGGTGCTGTATGACTTCTGGACGCTGAATGATCAGGTTTCCGTGCGCAACGCCGAGGGCAGAGGTGCCTTCCAATAATGCTTCGCGAGCAAGCTCGCTCCCACAGGGGATTTGTGTCGTTCACAGATCCAAAGTGGGAGCGAGCCTGCTCGCGAATGGGGCGACGCGGTATCAAGCCTTGTGGCTGATCCGCCCATCCACCAAGGTATAGCGAACCACGCCCGGCAAAGTGTGCCCGATGAACGGGCAGTTCTCACCCTTCGACAACCAGTTCTCACCAGCCACCGTCGACGCCTGCGGATCGAACAGCACGATATCCGCCGCCCCACCCACCGCCAGTTTGCCCGCCGGCAACCGCAACGCTTCAGCCGGGCCTGCGCTCAAACGCGCCAGCAAGGTCGGCAGATCCAGCAAGCCATCCTCAACCAGCGTCATCGCCAACGGCAGCAACAGCTCTACACTGCTGATGCCCGGCTCGGTCGCGCCGAACGGTGCCAGTTTGGCGTCACGCTCGTGCGGCTGGTGATGGCTGGAGATCGCCGACACAACACCGGACTTCACCGCTGCACGCAAACCATCGCGGTCAGCACGCGTACGCAGCGGTGGCTGCACGTGATACAGACTGCTGAAGTCGATCAATGCTTCGTCGGTCAGAATCAGCTGATACAGCGCGACATCCGCCGTTACCTTCAAACCACGGGCCTGCGCCTGAGCGATCAGCGCCACGCCGCGAGCGCTGGTCAATTGGCTGAAGTGCGCACGCACGCCAGTCTGCTCGACCAGCAGCAGATCCCGAGCCAGGGCCACGGTTTCAGCGGTTTCCGGAATCCCCGGCAGACCGAGGAAACTGGCCACCGCGCCTTCATGAGCCAAACCACCTTCAGCCAGATCATGATCCTGCGAGTTGAAAATCACCGTCAGGTCGAAGGTCGCCGCGTATTCCAGCGCCCGGCACAGGGTGCGGGTGTTGCGGAAGCTTTCGAGACCGTTGCCGAACGCCACACAACCAGCGTCGCGCAGCGCCACCAACTCAGCCAGTTGCTCGCCGTCCAGACCTTTGCTCAGTGCGCCAATCGGGAACACCTTGGTGTTGCCGGCCTCGCGCGCGCGGTCGAGGATCAGTTCGGCCACGGCGGAGGTGTCGAGCACCGGTTTGGTCTTCGGCGGGCAGCACAGGCTGGTCACACCGCCGGCAGCCGCTGCGCGAGTTTCACTGATGATCGAACCTTTGCGGCTGTAGCCCGGCTCGCGCAGGGCAACGTTGAGGTCGACGAGGCCCGGAGCGGCAACGAGGCCTTGGGCGTCGATGGTTTCAACTGCCGTGAAACCCGCCGGGGCCGCGCCGAGGGCGACGATCTTGCAGGCTTCAACATGAATGTCGGTGATTTGATCCAGGCCGCTGCTTGGATCGATGACGCGTGCGCCGAGAATGCTGAGCTTCACTGGGCGTTCTCCTGCTCGAATTGACGCTGCGCGGTTTGCCCGCTCATGGCCATGGACAGCACGGCCATACGAATCGCGATGCCGTAGGTCACCTGGTTGAGGATCACCGAGTGCGGGCCGTCGGCCACTGCGGACTCGATCTCCACCCCCCGGTTGATCGGCCCCGGGTGCATGACGATGCAATCGGGTTTGGCCCCGGCCAGACGCGCGGTGGTCAGGCCGAACAGGCGGTAGAACTCGCCTTCGCTCGGCAGCAGGCCGCCGGTCATGCGTTCACGCTGCAGGCGCAGCATGATCACCACGTCGACGTCTTTCAGGCCTTCGGTCATGTCGGTGTAAACCTTCACGCCGTATTGCTCGATGCCGATCGGTAGCAGGGTTTTCGGCGCGATCACGCGGATGTCCGGGCAGCCGAGGGTCTTCAGCGCGAGCATGTTCGAGCGCGCCACCCGCGAGTGCAGGATGTCGCCAACGATGGCCACCGAGAGGTTTTCGAAACCGCCCTTGTGCCGACGGATGGTGAGCATGTCGAGCATGCCCTGCGTCGGGTGCGCATGACGGCCATCGCCGCCGTTGATGATCGCCACTTGCGGGCAGACATGTTCGGCGATGAAGTGCGCGGCGCCGGAATCGCCATGGCGCACGACGAACATGTCAGCGGCCATGGCTTCAAGGTTGCGCAGGGTGTCGAGCAGCGTTTCGCCCTTGCTTGCCGACGAGGTCGACACGTTCAGGGTGATCACGTCCGCCGATAGCCGCTGGGCCGCCAGTTCGAAGGTGGTGCGGGTGCGCGTGGAGTTTTCGAAGAACACGTTGCACACGGTCTTGCCGCGCAGCAACGGGACTTTCTTAACCGCCCGGGCACCGACTTCGAGGAACGAGTCGGCAGTGTCGAGGATTTCCGTCAACAACTCGCGGCGCAGGCCGTCGAGCGAGAGGAAGTGGCGCAGCTGGCCCTGATCATTGAGCTGCAGCGGGCGCTTGGTATCTAGAGGCGTCATCGCGAGGGGGACTCTCAATAGGGCGGATTAAAGGTTGAAGTCTTGCAGTTCGAGCGTCAGCGGCTCGGGGCCGGACAGCTTCACCCGTTCGTGAGCGGCCAGCGACAAAGTCGCGCCAACCACGTTCGGGCGGATCGGCAGCTCGCCGGCGTCCAGGTCCAGCAGGCAGACCAGGGTCACGCTGGCCGGGCGGCCGTAGTCGAACAATTCGTTCATGGCAGCGCGGATGGTACGGCCGCTCATCAATACGTCGTCGATCAGCACCAGATGCTGGCCTTCGATCTCGAAGGGCAGGGCGGACGGGCGCACTTGCGGGTGCAGGCCGTTCTGGCTGAAGTCGTCGCGGTAGAAAGACACGTCCAGCGTGCCCAGTGGCGCGTCGCTGCCCAGTTCCTTGAGCAAGGCCTGCGCGACCCAGATGCCGCCGGTGCGAATGCCGATGTAACGCGGTTCAGTGATGTCACGCTGGGCAAGGTGCGCCTTGAGGCGGGTCGCCATCTGGCTGATCAGATCGGCGGGATTTGGCAGGCTCATGGTTGCTCCTTGTTGGGGGCGAGTCGGGTCCTTGGACGCAACTCGGTTTTTCACTCAAAAGAAAAGCGCCGAAGCGCTTGTCAGGATTCAAACAATGCAGTGTTTTCATCGAGCCAGCCCTGCAACAGCAGCGCGGCGGCGATGGCGTCCACCGGGTTGTCGCGGTAACTGCCTTTCTGGCCGCCACGGGCAAGGCGCTCGCCTTTGGCCTCGAACGTGGTCAGACGCTCGTCATGGGTATAGAAGGGCAGGTTGAAGCGGCCGTTGAGGCGGCGGGCGAATTTCTCCGCGCGTACGCACATGTCGCTCGGCGTGCCGTCCATGTTCAGCGGCAGTCCGACAACAACGGCATCGGGTTTCCATTCTTTTATAAGGGCTTCGACCTGGTTCCAGTCGGGAACGCCGTTCTGTGCCTTCAAGGTGCACAGCTCACGGGCCTGGCCGGTAATCACCTGGCCGACCGCGACGCCGATCTGTTTGGTGCCGTAGTCGAAGCCGAGAATCAGGCGCAGGGCCATCAGGCGTGACCTGCCTGGCTGGTCAGCAGGCTGAGGTTGATCCCCAAGTGCCGGGCCGCCGCTTCCAGACGCAATTCGCTGCTGGTGTTGAACAGGATGTCGGCGTCGTACGGGCAGTTCAGCCAGGCGTTGTCGGCGAGTTCCGCTTCCAGTTGCCCGGCTTCCCAACCGGCGTAACCGAGGGCAATCAGGCTTTTCGCCGGGCCGACGCCGTCGGCGATGGCGAACAGCACGTCCTGCGAGGTCGACAGGGCCAGATCGCCGTCCAGTTGCGCGGTGGCCTGGAAAGTCTTGCCCGCCGGGTGCAACACGAAACCGCGATCGGTCTGCACCGGCCCGCCGATGAAGATCGGTACGTGCTGGCAGAGTGCTGGCGGGTCGATGTCCGGGCGCAGTTGCTCAAGGATGTCGGCCAGATTCAGCTCTTGCGGCCGGTTGACCACAATCCCCATAGCGCCATTGGCCGTGTGCTCGACGATGTAGGTCAAGGTGTGGGCAAAGTTCGGGTCGGCCATGTGTGGCATGGCGATCAGGAATTGATGCTTGAGGTAGCTGGGGCTGACGTTTTTCATGTGCGCTAGTGTGGCGTCGAAGGGGCAAACTGACAAGCTGAGGATCAGAGAACAACGCAGATCAAATGTGGGAGCGAGCTTGCTCGCGAAGGCGCCAGGTCAGGCAATATCAATGGTGCATGTGCCGGCCTCTTCGCGAGCAAGCTCGCTCCCACAAGGTTTCTGTGGTGAGTCAGTTGCTGGAGAGTTTGTCACCGCGAGCAAATTTCCAGGTACGAATGATTTCCAGACGGTCGATATCCGACAAGTCCCCGGTAAACGGGGCAAACGGCGCCGCCAACCGGACAATGCGCTGCGCCGCCTGATCCAGCAGCGGCTGGCCGGAGGATTCCAGCACCAGCACTTCATACAGCGAACCATCGCGGTTGATCGAGACCATCAGGCGCAAATTGCCGTAGATCTGCTTGCGCCGTGCTTCTTCGGGGTAATTGAGGTTGCCGATGCGCTCGACCTTCTTGCGCCAGTCGTCTTTGTACCAGGCGCCCTTGTCGCGCATGGTCGACGCCGCGCTCAAACGGTGAATCCGTGGGCGCTTGGCGTACAGCTGTTGTTCCTTGGACAATTCCGCTTCGAGGCTGGCGATGTCGCTGGACAGTTGCGAGCTGTCAAATTCTGGCGCATCAACCGTCGGTTTGACCTCGGTTTTGCTTTCCTCTTTCTTGGTCGGCGCTTTTTTCGGTTTCGGCGCGACGGTGGTCACCGCAGCCTTGGGCGCGGCTTCCTGCACTTGCGGTTTAGCGGCCGGTGGCGGGGTGACTTTCTTGACCTGATTGTCCTGGAATGGCGCCACTTCAGTGGTTTTGGGGATCGCCTTCTTGTCCAGCGTGCCGCTGCCTTCCTGATGCTCTTGAGCAAGAAAGTCAGCCTTCTGCGGCTTCTTTTCGCTCTTGAAGGTGGCGAGGGTGATTTCCAGGGTTTTGCTGATTTGCTTGGGCTCGACCATCGTGAAGCCGACGCCGAGCAGCAGCGCCAAATGAATCAACGCCGCGAGGAATAGGGTAAATCCGAGGCGATCGGCCGGGCGCACGCCACGGTGGGCGAGTTCTGCGGGCAGATCGGACGGGAGGGTCATGACAAGAAAACCAACATCGCGTTTTTCAGAGGCTGCGCATGATAACGCAATGTTGGTTTCACGCCTTGGGCTTCACGCTTCAAGCGACAGACTGCATGTGACGTGCATCAAGCTTGTGGCTGTTTGCCGGCGGCTTGCAGCTTCTTCTCGATGGCGTCCATCAGCATTCCGCCGATGTCAGTGCCGAAGGCGTTGTCGATTTCACGAATGCAGGTCGGGCTGGTGACATTGATTTCGGTGAGGCTTTCACCGATCACATCGAGACCGACGAACAGCAGGCCTTTCTCACGCAGGGTCGGGCCCACTTGGGCAGCGATCCAGCGATCCTTGTCGGTCAGCGGACGCGCTTCGCCACGGCCACCGGCAGCCAGGTTGCCACGGGTCTCGCCCTGCGCCGGAATCCGCGCCAGGCAGTAATCCACCGGCTCGCCGTCGATCATCAGGATGCGTTTGTCGCCGTCCTTGATTGCCGGCAGGTAAGCCTGGCCCATGATCTGCTGGCCACCGAGGGCGGTCAGGGTTTCCAGAATCACCGACAGGTTCGGATCACCGGCGCGGTGACGGAAGATCGACGTGCCGCCCATGCCGTCCAGCGGCTTGAGGATCACGTCGCCGTGTTTCGCGGCGAATTCGCGCAGCACGTCGGCGCGGCGGCTGACCACGGTTGGCGGTGTGCACTGCGGGAACAGCGTGGCGAACAGTTTTTCGTTGCAGTCGCGCAGGCTCTGCGGCTTGTTCACCACCAGCACGCCAGCGGTTTCGGCCTGTTCGAGCAGGTAGGTGGAGTAGACGAACTCCATGTCGAACGGCGGATCCTTGCGCATCAGGATCACGTCCAGATCGCTCAGCAGGTTGTCCTGCTCGGCGTCCAGTTCGAACCATTTTTCCGGGTTGGCGAAGACTTTCAGCGGCTTCATGCGCGCCCGGGCCTGACCTTCACCCTGATACAGGTCGCGCTGTTCCATATAGAACAGTTCCCAGCCACGCTTTTGCGCGGCCAGCAGCATGGCCAGCGAGCTATCCTTTTTATAGGAGATGCTGGCGATAGGGTCCATGACAATCCCGACGCGAACGCTCATTGGGTTTTCCTCGAAAATTGGCTACCGGATCGGTATTGAAAAAGTGCCGCCAGAGTGGCGCCGGGCGGGTTTTCGGTCAAGGAAAAACCCGTCGATAGATTGCATCTGGAGACTGTGCTAAAAAGGCTGGCGTAGCGTGCTGGCCCTTGAACATCAAGGGTTTCGAGCCATTGATAACCGCAAAACGGACAAATTGATTCGCAAAGGCGACGGTAGAGCCCTCTTATGGAACAGCAGTCCAGCGCCTTGAAGGTCATGGTCATCGACGACTCGAAAACGATTCGTCGCACCGCCGAAACATTGTTGAAAAATGTCGGGTGCGAAGTGATCACCGCGATCGACGGTTTCGACGCGTTGGCGAAGATCGCCGACAACCATCCCGGGATCATTTTTGTCGACATCATGATGCCGCGTCTGGATGGTTATCAGACCTGCGCTTTAATCAAGAACAACAGCGCGTTCAAGGCGACGCCGGTGATCATGCTGTCATCGCGCGACGGGCTGTTCGACAAGGCCAAGGGGCGGATTGTCGGTTCTGATCAATTTTTGACCAAGCCTTTCAGCAAGGAAGAGCTGCTCAACGCGATCCAGGCCCACGTACCGGGCTTCGCCGCCGTTTTGCCGCAGTAAGACACGTACAGAGACACGCGGCCAGCGGGCCGGGGGTCGACAAGAAAAATGGGGAAAACCATGGCACGTATCCTGATCGTCGATGATTCGCCGACTGAAATGTACAAACTGACCGGCATGCTCGAAAAGCACGGCCATGAAGTGCTGAAGGCCGAAAACGGCGCCGACGGCGTGGCCCTGGCCCGTCAGGAAAAACCCGACGCGGTATTGATGGACATCGTCATGCCCGGTCTCAATGGTTTTCAGGCCACCCGCCAGTTGACCAAGGATGCCGACACCAGCCACATCCCGGTGATCATCATCACCACCAAGGATCAGGAAACCGACAAGGTCTGGGGCACCCGTCAGGGCGCCAAGGACTACCTGACCAAACCGGTCGACGAAGACACTCTGATCAAGACCCTGAACAACGTGCTCAAAGGCTGATCGCGCGACCATGAGCGAATCGCTGACCGCGTTCGAACTGCTCTGGCAAATCGACCAGCGCTGCCGCTTGCTGGCGGCGGACCTGCCGTCGCAACCGGCGCGCCAGGATCGTTGGAGCGGCATCGGCTTTCGCCTCGGCGAGCATTGGTATGTGGCACCGATGGGCGAAGTCAGCGAAGTGCTGCACGAACCGCGTTTCACTCAGTTGCCCGGGGTCAAGCCGTGGGTCAAAGGCGTGGCTAACCTGCGCGGGCGGCTGCTGCCGATCATGGATCTGTGCGGTTTCTTCGGGCATGAGCTGTCGCCGCTGCGTAAACAGCGGCGGGTGTTGGTGGTCGAGCATGGTGATGTATTTGCCGGGTTGATGGTCGATGAGGTTATTGGCTTGCAACATTTCGAGCAGGACAGCTTCGAACCGATCTCGATCAGCAAACGCCAGGGCTCGAAGGCCGAATTCGTCAAAGGCTATTTCCGCCGCGAACAGAACTGGCGGGTGTTCAGCCTGTTTGCGCTGGCCAAGTCCCCGGTGTTCATGAGCGTCGCGATATAGCCGTTACAACAAAGATCCCTTGTAGGAGTGAGCCTGCTCGCGATTCAGGCACCGCGGTGTATCAAGTACACCGCGTTATCGTTCAATCGCGAGCAGGCTCACTCCTACAGGTTCTACCGGTGAGCTTCAAACAGGCGAGGACCGATGACAAAAGCAAAAACAGGCAAGCCGGCGGAAGGATCGCGCAGTCGCTCGCAGATCATCGTGCTGTTCATCGCACTGATCGTGTTCATCATGCTGCTGTTCGCCAACTTCGCTTACCTCAACACCCAGGCGAACTACGACAAACAGTACATCGGCCACGCCGGTGAGCTGCGCGTGCTCTCGCAACGCATCGCCAAGAACGCCACCGAAGCCGCCGCCGGCAAGGCTGCCGCGTTCAAGTTGCTCAGCGATGCGCGCAACGATTTCGCCCAGCGCTGGGGTTACCTGAAAAAGGGTGATCCGGCCACCGGCCTGCCTCCCGCCCCGGCTACCGTGCGCCCGGAAATGCGCGCCGTGCAGCTCGACTGGGAACGCCTGCTGAAAAACACCGACGCGATTCTCTCCAGCGAACAGACCGTATTGTCGCTGCATCAGGTCGCCGCGACCCTGGCCGAAACCGTGCCGCAGTTGCAGATCGAATACGAAAAAGTCGTCGAAATCCTCCTCCAGCGAGGCGCCCCAGCCGCGCAAGTGGCGATGGCCCAGCGTCAATCGCTGCTGGCCGAGCGCATCCTTGGCGCGGTCAATACCGTGCTCGCCGGTGACGAAAACTCGCAGCAAGCCGCCGATGCCTTTGGCCGTGATGCCACTCGTTTCGGCCAAGTGCTCAACGGTATGCTGCAAGGCAACCCGACCCTGAAAATCAGCCAGGTCGAAGACCACGACGCCCGTGCACGCCTGAGTGAAATCTCCGAGCTGTTCCAGTTCGTTTCCGGCTCGGTCGATGAAATCCTCGAAACCTCGCCGGAGCTGTTCAAGGTCCGCGAATCGGCGAGCAACATCTTCAGCCTCTCGCAAACCCTGCTCGACGAAGCCTCGCACCTGGCCACCGGTTTCGAAAACCTTGCCGGTGGGCGCAACACCGACACCATCGGTGGCTACGTCCTCGGCTTACTGGCGCTGGCCTCGATCATCCTGATCGGCATGGTCATGGTCCGCGAAACCAATCGCCAGTTGCGCGAAACCGCCGAGAAAAACGAGCGCAACCAGAACGCGATCATGCGCCTGCTCGACGAAATCGAAGACCTTGCTGATGGAGATCTCACCGTGACCGCCTCGGTGACCGAAGACTTCACCGGCACCATCGCCGATTCGATCAACTACTCCGTCGACCAACTGCGCGACCTGGTCGCGACCATCAACCTTACCGCCGGCCAGGTCGCCGCTGCCGTGCAGGAAACCCAGGCCACCGCCATGCACCTGGCGCAGGCCTCGGAACATCAGGCCCAGCAGATTTCCGAAGCCTCGACGGCGATCAGCGACATGGCCGAGTCCATCGATCAGGTTTCGGCCAACGCCGCCGAGTCTTCAGCGGTCGCCGAGCGCTCCGTGGAAATCGCCAACAAGGGCAACGAGGTGGTGCACAACACCATCCACGGCATGGACAACATTCGCGAACAGATTCAGGACACCGCCAAACGCATCAAGCGTCTGGGCGAGTCCTCTCAGGAAATCGGCGACATCGTCAGCCTGATCGACGACATTGCTGATCAGACCAACATCCTCGCCCTCAACGCGGCGATTCAGGCGTCGATGGCCGGTGATGCCGGGCGCGGTTTTGCCGTGGTCGCCGATGAAGTACAGCGCTTGGCCGAACGTTCGTCCGCTGCTACCCGGCAGATCGAAACCCTGGTGCGGGCCATTCAGACCGACACCAACGAAGCCGTTATTTCCATGGAGCAAACCACCACCGAAGTGGTGCGCGGCGCGCGACTGGCGCAGGATGCCGGTGTGGCCCTGGAAGAAATCGAAGGCGTATCGAAGACCCTCGCGGCGCTGATTCAGAGCATCTCCAACGCAGCGCAGCAGCAGACGACTTCCGCCGGGCAGATCTCGCTGACGATGAACGTGATCCAGCAGATCACTTCGCAGACCTCGTCCGGCTCCACGGCCACCGCCGAGAGCATCGGCAACCTGACGAAAATGGCCAGTCAGCTGCGGCGCTCGGTGTCCGGCTTCACCTTGCCGGCGGCGACAGATAAAGCGTGAGTGGAGTGGTTATGGGTGATCGGCACGACTATGTGGCCCTCGAATGGGTCAAAGGCGAAATTGCCGAAACGCTGAAGCAGGCGCATCAGGCGATTGAAGCCGTGCTCGATGATCCGCAGGCCTTTCCCGGGCTGGACGAGTGCCTGGATTACATCCATCAGGTCCACGGCAGTTTGCAGATGGTCGAGTTCTACGGCGCAGCGTTGCTCGCCGAAGAAATGGAGCACCTGGTTGAAGCCCTGCAACACGAACGCGTCAGCCACCGCGACGAAGCCCTGCACCTGTTGTTGCAAGCGCTCGGGCAATTGCCGATCTACCTCGACCGCGTGCAGAGCGCCCGGCGTGATCTGCCGCTGGTGGTGCTGCCGCTGATCAACGATCTGCGCAGCGCCCGGGGCGAAAGCCTGCTCTCGGAAACCAGTTTGTTCAGCCCGCAACTGCCTGAACTGGCGCCACTGAATGCAGAGGCGCTGGCCTTGCTGGAGCCTGCCGAGCTGCCGAACGTACTGCGTAAATTACGCCAGATGCTGCAAATGGCTTTGGTCGGTTTGCTCCGTGAACAGGATGACCGGACACACCTCGATTATCTGGCGAAAGTCTTCACCCGCCTCGAAGCGCTGAGCGGTGATTCGCCGCTGAGCCCGCTGTGGCAAGTCGCCTCGGCGCTGGTCGAAGGCATGCGCGAAGGCGTGATCGCCAACAGCCCGGCGCTGCGCAGTCTGTTCAAGGACGCCGACAAAGAGCTCAAGCGCCTGCTTGAGCAAGGCATGGCTGGCCTCAATCAGCCGGCGCCGGCGGAGCTGCTGAAAAGCCTGTTGTTCTATATTGCCAAAGCCGAACATCCCACCGGGCAGATGCTGACCATGAAAGATCGCTACTCGCTGGACGACGCGTTGCCCGACAGCGCGATGGTCGACGAAGAACGCGCACGCCTGGCCGGCCCCGACCGCGATGCGATGCGCTCGGTGCTGGCAGCGCTGTGTGAGGAACTGGTGCGGGTCAAGGAGCGCCTCGACCTGTTCGTGCGCAGCGACCGCCAGCACACTTCGGATCTGGAAAGCCTGCTGGCGCCGTTGCGGCAGATCGCCGACACCCTCGCCGTGCTCGGTTTCGGCCAGCCGCGCAAAGTCATCATCGATCAATTGGCCGTGGTGCTCAGCCTTGCCCAAGGCCAGCGCGAACCGAACGATGCGATCCTTATGGACGTTGCCGGCGCGCTGCTCTACGTCGAAGCGACGCTGGCCGGGATGGTCGGCACCGTAGAGCCGGAAAGCCCGGAAGACGCGCGTTTGCCGACCACCGACCTGACGCAGATCCATCAGATCGTGATCAAGGAAGCGCGCATCTGTCTGCAACAGGCCAAGGACATGATCGTCGACTACATCGACGCCGATTGGGATCGCCAGCACCTGCAACCGTTGCCGGCGTTGCTGACTCAGGTGCGTGGTGCGCTGGCGATGATTCCGCTGAACCGGGCGGCGAGTCTGGTCGAGGCCTGCAACGGTTTTATCCGCGAACATCTGCTGCTCGATCCGCATGAGCCGGGTTGGGAACAACTCGATCATCTGGCCGATGTCATCAGCAGCCTCGAGTATTACCTCGAGCGCTTGAGCGACGACCCACAGGCCCCCGGCGAACAATTGCTGGATGTCGCGCAGAAGTCCCTCGCCAGTCTGGGTTTCTTTCCCGATGAACAGCCCGGCGCCCAGCATGTACCGGTGCTCGAAGACGTGCTCAGCCCCAGCGAAGCGCTGGTGATGCAGGACATGCAGGCGCTGGACGACCCCGAGATTGTCCAATCGTTGGCTGAGGTCCTGGCCAGCCCGGTTTCGGCGCTGAACCCACCGGCCCTGATCACCCCGGGCAGCCTGATGCCGCCACCGGCCGATGAAGAACCGGTCGACGACGAATTGCGCGAAGTGTTCCTCGAAGAGACCGACGAAGTCCTCGAAGTCCTCCACGAATATCTGCCGCGCTGGACCGCCAATCCGCAGGACCGCGATGCGCTGACCGAACTGCGCCGTGCCTTCCACACCTTGAAGGGGAGCGGGCGCATGGTCCGCGCGCTGATCCTCGGTGAGTTGGCGTGGGCCGTGGAGAACCTGCTTAACCGTGTACTCGAACAAAGCGTCGAACCGGGCGCGGTGGTGCCACAACTGCTCACCGACACGGTGCTGTTGCTGCCGGAACTGATCAATGAATTCGCCACTAACAGCCAACGTCAGCGCAGCGATGTCGATCAACTCGCCGCCCGCGCCCACGCCTTGGCCAAGGGCGACGAGCCGCTGGCCGCCGAAGACCTCGACGATGTCGCGGCGCTCGATCCGCTGTTGCTGGAGATCTTCCGCAACGAAGCGGAAACCCACCTCGCCAGCCTCAACCGTTTCCTCGATCAGGCCGCCGAGCATGTGCCGTTGCAGGCCAGCGACGAGTTGCAGCGCGCACTGCATACGCTCAAGGGCAGTGCCTCGATGGCCGGCGTATTGCCGATTGCCGAACTCGCTGCGCCGCTCGATCAACTGGCCCGCGAGTTCAAGGCACATCAGTTGCCGCTGGACCTCGACGAAGTGGAGTTGCTGCTCGAAGCCGAGGGCCTGTTCCGCGTCGGCCTGCGTCAGCTCAAGCATGATCCGCTGGCGCCGATTGTCGGCGCGCAGTCGCTGATCAAACGCTCGGAAACCCTGCTCGCCGAGCGTCTGGAATCGATCCTCAGTGCGCCGAATACCGGCCTGCGGATCAAGCGCGATCCGCAACTGATCAACAACTTCCTCGCCCAGGGCATGGACATCCTCCTCGACGCCGAAAACCTCTTGCAGCGCTGGCAGCAACACCCCGGCGAACGTCAGGAACTCAGCGCGTTACTGGATGAACTGACTACCCTTGGCGAAGGC